>JAJZNH010000718.1 GCA_021811745.1 Acidobacteriota bacterium | reverse complement strand
CTGAGCGCCGCATATGGGGCCGAACAGCCCTGGTCGCAGCGTGCCGCCAATGCCGCGCTGGAACGCTGGGCAGACGGACGCGTTACGCCCGCCGGCGCGCCGCTGGCCTGGACGCATGAGCAGGGCACACTGCTCGACGGCATCGACGCCGTGTGGTTGAACACCGTCGATCGCCGCTATTTCGAGTACATCATGAAGTCGGTCGATCCCCTGGTAGCCGCCGATGGCTCCCTGCCTGCCCTGAAGCCCGGCGAGAACCGGCTCGTTGACATGCAACTTGGCCGGCAACTCATGCTTCTCTATGGCGTGACCACGCACCGGAAGTACTTCAAGGCGGCCACCGTCCTCTATGATCAGCTCTCGCATCAGCAGCGCACTCCTTCCGGAGGCTTCTGGGCGGCGCAGAACACGCCCAATCAGATGACGCTGGATGAGACCTACGAGGCGCTGCCGTTTTACGCCGATTACGCCCTGACCTATCACCATCCCGAGGCCTTCGCCGATATCACCAAACAGTTTGTGCTGTTGCAGCAGCACACACGCGACGCCAAAACCGGTCTGCTCCACCAGGCCTGGGACGAGTCAAAGCAGGAGCGCTGGGCCGAGAAATCGACCGGCGCGTCCTCGCAGGCATGGGGCCGGGGCATGGGCTGGTACATGATGGCGCTCGTCGATACGCTGCCCAATTATCCTGAAAACGATCCGGGCCGGAAGCAACTCATTGCCATCCTCGCCCGGGATGCGGCTGCCGTGGCGCGGTATCAGAATGCCGCCAATGGGCTCTGGTATGAAGTCCTGGACAAAGCCGGGGCGAAGGGGAACTATCCTGAAGCGTCCGCCTCCTGCATGTTCGTTTATGCGCTGGCCAAGGGCGTGCGTCTGGGCTATCTTCCCGAGCGCTACGATGCTGTTGCGGAGCGCGGCTACCGGGGCATTCTCAGTCACTTTGTCACCACCGGTCCTGATGGCTCCTTCACCCTGAAAGGCACTGTCGAGCCGACGGACCTGGGCGGGACTCCCTATCACGACGGCAGCTATGGTTTCTACGCCAGCCAAAAGACCATCGCGGATAGCCCGATGGGCGTGGGAGCGTTCATCCTTGCCAGCACTGAAATTGAGAATGTCCAGAACGCCAGGCTGGGCCGCGGCAAAACAGTGATGGTCGATGCCTGGTTCAACAGCCAGAAGCGCACCGACCCCACCGGCCGCGAAATCTACTTCCACTACAAATGGGACGACTGGAGCCCCGCCGGCTTCTCGCTCTTCGGCCACATCTTCCACAACTTCGGCGCGAAGACAACGACACTCTACGCCGCACCCACCGTGGCAGGGCTGAGCAAGGCGCAGGTCTTCATCATCGCATCGCCTGACAACGTGGATAAGAATCCGCACCCGCACTATGCGAACGCGCAAGACGCCACGCAGATCGCCGCATGGGTGAAGGGTGGCGGCGTGCTGGTCATTCTCGAAAACGATACTTCCTTTGCCGACCTAGACCACTTCAACGTGGTTGCCGAGAAGTATGGCATGCACTTCAACAGCATGCTGCGCAAACACGTGATCGGGACCCACTGGGCGATGGGCAAAATCGATCTTGCTGGCAACGGCCCCATCTTTCATCATCCGTATACGATCTACGTGAAGGATGTGTGTACCATCTCGCTTAAGCCTCCAGCCACGCCGCTGCTCAAGGACGGCAGCGACATCCTGATGGCCGAGGCGAAATACGGCAAGGGGACCGTCTTTGCTTTCGTCGATCCGTGGCTCTATAACGAGTACACAGACGGGCGCAAACTGCCCGCCGAGTATCAAAACTACGCTGCCGGCGAGGAGTTCGTGCGCTGGATTCTGCAGCAGGTTCCGCATGAGGCAAAGCCGGCATCAGCGGCCAAAGCTGCGGGTGTGATGCACTAGTTCTCTGACGGTTTAGACATGTATCAATCCTGGGAAGCCGCGACGCCGGGATGCAAGTGCATGCCGTCAGAGACGCGGCCTCAAGTCAAATCGTTCTCGCGTGCCGGCTGTCCACCTCCTTTCCGGGCTGGCACGCGGTACGCGACCCGTGAGACGCGCAGGATTCGCAAAGCATTAGAATGGACTTGCTTCTGGCAGTGGGTCTGAAACGGGATTGAGCTGGCACGGGCGGCTCCGCCACCAGCTGAAGGAAAGGATGGGAGAAACGATGAAGACAGTTTTGATGGCTGACCCCGTGCGCTATTCGCGCATGACGACTGAGGAGATTCGTGAAAATTTCTTGATCACGAATCTTTATGAGCCCGGCAAGCTTCATGTGAACTACGTGGATCTGGACCGCACGATCGTCGGAATCGCAGCGCCGGCGGATGCGGCCATCGCGCTGCCCACATACCCGGAACTGCGGGCGTCGTACTTTACCGAGCGGCGCGAGTTGGGCGCTCTGAATATCGGCGGCAGCGGCGTGATCCGCGTCGAGGGCAAGAGCTACGAGCTTGAGAATCTCGATGTGCTTTACATTGGCCGCGGTAATGCCGAAGTCACCTTTGAGTCCAAAGACAAGAAGGCGCCGGCAATCTTTTATCTGCTGAGTTATCCGGCCCACACTTCGCATCCGGTTGCGCTCGTCCGCAAGGAAGAAGCCAATCCGACCACGATCGGAAGCCCCGAGACCTGCAACCAACGCACCATCCTGAAGTACATCCATCTGGGCGGAGCAAAGAGCTGCCAGTTGGTAATGGGCGTAACGCATCTGCATGAAGGCAGCAACTGGAACACCATGCCGCCACACACGCACATGCGCCGTTCCGAGGTGTACATGTACTTCAACCTGAAGGCGGACGCGCGCGTCATGCACTTCATGGGGCCGCCGAACGAGACGCGCCACATTGTGATGGCCGACAAGGACGTGGTTGTCTCTCCCGGGTGGTCCATCCACTCCGGCGTGGGCACGCGCGCTTACAGCTTCGCCTGGGGCATGGGCGGCGAGAACCTGGATTATGCCGACATGGATCCGGCTCCGCTGGAAACCCTGCGGTAAAGCAGGGATCAGGAAACAGGGAACAAGACATGCGCCCCTTCAGGTTGCGGTTCCGAAACCTGGAGGGGCGCAATTTCTATCTCACTACGAACAAACTGAAAGCTGGCAGTCACACGTTATACGTGGTCGAAGAGACCCTTCCGCCATGCCCCGTCCAATTGGTATGGAAGAACTGGCCGCGGGGCTGGTCCACGCGCTCGTATGTATGCGCGCCAAAGTAGTCGCGCTGCGCCTGCAGCAGGTTGGCCGGCAGCCGCCCCGCGCGGTAGCCGTCAAAGAAGGCCAGTGCGGTAGAGAAGGCCGGCGTGGGCACGCCCATCTTAACGGCATGCGAAACCGCCTTCCGCCACGATGACTGGTACTTGTTGACCGCGCGCGAGAAGAACTTGTCGAGCAGCAGATTATCCAGCCCCTTGTTCTTGTCGAAAGCCGCCTTGATCTTGCCCAGGAACTGGCTGCGGATGATGCAGCCGCCGCGCCACATCAGCGCGATGCCGCCCATATTCAGGTTCCAGTTATTCTCCTTGGCCGCGGCGCGCAGCAGCATGTAGCCCTGCGCATAGGAAATGATCTTGGAGCAGTAGAGCGCCCTGCGCACGTCCTCAATGAACCGGGCGCGGTCGCTTACCTTCGTCTTCGCCGCCGGTCCACGCAGAATCTTGGCGGCCTCGACCCGCTCTTCCTTGAGCGCCGAAAGGCAGCGCGCGAA
>JAJZNH010000929.1 GCA_021811745.1 Acidobacteriota bacterium | reverse complement strand
CGAAACGCCACTCGGACGCAAAACGGCCTTCTCGGACAGTGGACAAGTTGCTGCAAAACGGGCCTCGCAAGGACGTGATATTCCGTCTTAGGCGCTATCTACTTGCTCTGCCCACTTTCAGCACCCCTACCCAACTCAAGCCAGCGAAATCGGCGGGTATGTAGCCCGAGTTTGCTGATGCCGGATCAGCATATCGGGCTTCGAATCCCTGGGGCCGCCAATTCAGAATCAAGCACTTACCTCTAAAATAAGCCCGCACGGAAGCACTCTTGTCTGGTCGCATAAGCTATTGATTTTTACGCATTTGGGCACGCACGGCATGGCACAGCCTACGGCACAGGTAACCTCAATGCCTCAGAACGACTGTCGCACTCTCGTGACTTCCACCAATGCTGTTCAGGCGGCTGGACCTGCTCGAAATCCTGCCCGACGAACGTGTTCTCGCGTCGGCTACGATCATCTGCTGCTGCCTTCGCCGAGGATCTGCTCTTCGCGGGAGTGTCGCTGGCCTCATGCAGGCCATTCAGAATGCCGGGACACCAGCAGCCTTATGGGGGAGTTGTCTGATCTCAAGATGCAACTCGCCCTCCGGCCTGGGTTCAAATTTTCAAGAAGACATATCACGCCGGATTGTCCCAGTGCCGATCACAGAAGGGATGTCAGGTTCCGGGGCAGGACAATTGTGATCCAGATCACAAATTCGGCTCTTCGATCAGGTTAGGATGTGTGCGGCGTCACATTGGTGAAGGCGGCACTGATGATGCGTGATCTGTCTCTACCGGAGTCTAGGTCGAATCAAAAATCGCTTTCGCACTGTTAGAACTATGGCCCCAGACGCAAACCGGCGCTGGGTGTTCCACATGAATTTATGTCCCACGCCGAGACGGATCGGCTGTATCTTTTTGCGGCCGCGAAGTTGAGGATTGATTCAAGAATCCCCCGAGAAGGCATCGCACGATTGCACGAAATTGCCGTTATCACGCAGTCGAGGGTATACGAATGCTACCGGATGATCCAAAAGAGCGGATTAACTGGATCCGCCCCGCTGATTTTGCAGGTTGGGAATATCTGATTGCCCATAGCTCCCGCCATCTCTGGACCGTCTATCACGAAACCTATACGATCTGCGCGAGCCCTCATTACGGGCAAACCTGGGCTTACCGCGGACGGCGCCACACGATGCGCTCCCCCGGTCTGATGTTGATCGAGCCGGGAGAGACGCATCGCACACTTTCGAATCCATCCTGCGTCCGGTTCAAGGTGGCGATGATCCCTCCCGAAGACGTTGCGATGGCCATTGGAGAGTTGGGACTCCCCGCCAATCTCCATCTGCGCACGGCTCTGACCGCAGATGATGGACTTAACCAGGCGGTTTGGCAGCTGGGCGAAATCGCCGAGTCGGGCGCCGCGTCGCTTCTTGAGATCGAGAGCCGTCAGGCGGAGATCGTGCGCCGGCTGCTCGGCTACGCCGAACGGGCACCCTCATTAACCGACGACAGTTCCGAGACGCGAGCCGTTGGCCGAGCCAAAGATTTATTGCGTACCAGTCTCAACCGGCAGGTGACCTTGGATGAACTGGCTGCGGCTAGCGGCCTTGGCCGCTATCGCCTGGTGCGGGCTTTTACGCGGGCGGTGGGTTCGCCACCGCATGCCTATCATCTTCAACTCCGCATCGCCGAAGCGCGAAGGCTCCTGCAAAAAGGAAGGACCGGAAGCGAGATTGCTGCGGGCCTGGGCTTTACCGATCAGCCGCATTTCATCCGCCATTTCCAAAAGATGATGCGCTCAGCATCGGTATTCCCGGAAGCTTGCCAAGGGCCATTGAGATGGGCTGGCATGACGAGCGCATGCTCAATGAACGGGAGCACCTGATCGTCGATCTTGTCCGCCCGTACATTGCGCAGATCTGGCGGGAGACGCGGCTTAACGAGCGCGTGAAGCGGCAACTGCGGGTGCTGGAGGAGTGCATCGAGCAACTCAACACGGGAGTAATTGAGTGCAGCGCACGCGGGCGGGTGAATTTCATCAATTCTCGAGGGCGGCAGCATTTGGCGGATTATTTTGGCGTGATCCGGCAGGCCAATGGTCTGCTTCCAGACGCCTTGCTCCGCTGGGTGCGTGCGCACGAGTTGTTATTTGGCGGCAGCGACGATGCGCCGCCGGTGCGCTCGCCGCTGGTGATTGACAAAGGGAGCAAGCGCTTGTTGCTGCGGCTTCTTTCACAGGAGGGCGAACATTTGATCCTGATGGAAGAACAAACGGTCAGCACCGCAGGGAATGGTTCGACTAGCTTGGCGCTCACCGCCCGGGAGCGCGAAGTTTTGGATTGGATCGCGCGCGGGAAGACGAACCAGGAGATTGCGATCATCCTTGCCATGCGAACTGCCACGGTAAAGAAGCATGTCGAACATATCCTGCAAAAGCTCGGAGTGGAGACGCGTACTGCAGCCGCGGCGATGGCGCTAGAACGTCAAGAATCGGACGGAATCCTCGATACGCAACGAAAGCGCTCATAGCTGGTCTTTCGGCCTATACGCCCAAAAGCGTATTGGCAATCGCCATATCCCTGCCAACAATGAATCCGCCGGGCAGGAGCGCCTTGCCGCGATTGCGAGATGGCATTGCGGTTGTGTGTGGCCTGAATCTAAGCACAATTCGTTGCTGATGCAGGAACTGACGGCAAGAGACCCTCTAATGAACGAAACCGTTGCCGTTGCCCGGTTCAGGAAGCTGGGACTAAGCCATCGCGAAGCGGAAGTTTTGCTCTGGATCGCCCGCGGACGGTCCAATGCTGAGATTGGCGCAAGCTTGTGTATCAGCCCGCTCACAGTAAAGAAGCATCTGGAGCGCGTCTATCGGAAGCTAGGCGTAAAAACCCGCCTCGCTGCGTCAGTTTGCGCGGGGGAAGCATGTTTAGCGGGTTCGCGTGTGGACAGCGATAGCGCCGTTGAAAAGCTGGCAGCGCCACGGCGAACTCGCCTACGTTGACTTTCCCGGTAATACGCCACAAGGCGTATTGTGCGATGGCTGTCGCGGTAAAGACAATCCTCCTGCGAAGTCAAGAGCTGGAGCGAACGGGTACTTGGCGTAAGTACCAAGCGCCGCGCCGCACCGCACGTCGTTGATTGCTTCGCAGATCTGACGCAAAGATTCCCCGCAGTGGAAAGGTGAAACTGATCATGCCCACAAATCATAGGTATTCCATGCGTTCTCTGTATTGGGTAGGAGCTGTCCTTGCATCGAGCTTGCTGATCGGAGGGTGCGGCAAAAGTGGCGGCGGTGGCGGAAGCTCCAAATACACCATCGGCGGCACAATCAGCGGTCTTACCGCGAGCGGGCTCACTCTATCCACGAATGGGCAGAGCGTTTCCCCGGCTTCTGGAGCCACCAACTTCACCTTTTCCACGGCGTTTCCCTCCGGCATTCAGTATTATGTGTCTGTGAGCGCGCAGCCCACGGGCGAAACCTGCGCCGTGGCAGACAGCTCCGGAACCCTCGCCTCGGCCAACGTGACGAACGTTCAGGTGACCTGCACGGCCAATACGGTAAGCTCCACGTATACCGTTGGCGGCACGATCAGTGGACTGACCGCCAGCGGGCTGACGTTGAAGGAAACGGTGAGCGGACAGACGCTCTCTCCGGCCTCCGGAGCAACTTCATTCACCTTCCCCACCGCGGTTGCCTCCGGCGCCAGCTACTCAGTCACGGTGAGCGCGCAGCCTGC
>JAJZNH010000148.1 GCA_021811745.1 Acidobacteriota bacterium | reverse complement strand
TTGGGCCATAAATTGGCAGATTGGCCATTTTATGGCCGTTTCGACAAACCAACAGATTCGGAAGGCATCTATGCGAATTGGAATTACCTGTTATCCCACCTATGGCGGCTCCGGCGTGGTCGCCACGGAACTGGGCATCGAGCTGGCGGCCCTGGGCCACGAGGTGCATTTCATCTCCTACTCGCAGCCCTTCCGTCTGAGCGGACGCGACCACGGAATCTTCTACCACGAGGTGCCGGTCTCAAACTATCCGCTCTTCGAGTTTCCGCCCTATGACCTGGCGCTGGCCTCGCGCATGGCTGAAGTGGCTGAATTCTACGCGCTCGATCTGCTGCACGTGCATTACGCCATTCCCCACGCCGTGAGCGCGCTGCTGGCGCGCCAGATGCTTGCCACACGCGGCCGCCGGCTGCCCTATGTGACCACGTTGCACGGCACCGACATCACGCTGGTGGGCCTCGACCGCAGCTATCTGCCCATCACCCGCCATTCCATCCAGGAGAGCGACGGCGTCACCAGCATCTCCAATTACCTCAAGGAAAAGACCATCTCCGACTTCGATGTGACGCGTCCTATCGAGACGATTACCAACTTCGTCAACTGCGATGTGTACGCGCCCATCAAGGATGACGCAGAGCGGGTCAAAGCGCGCGAATACCTGGCCCGGCCGGGCGAGGCCCTTCTGATGCACCTCTCGAATTTCAGACCCGTAAAGCGCGTCGCGGACGTCGTGAAGATCTTTGCGCGGGTCGCGCGCGAAATCCCGGCGCAGCTCGTTCTGATCGGCGACGGACCGGACCGCTCATCTGCTGAATGGCTGGCGCACGACCTGGGGATTCACTCGCGTATTCACTTCCTTGGCAAACAGGAGCGGGTGAACGAGTTGCTACCCTTGGCCGATATTCTCCTGCTGCCAAGCTCGCTCGAGTCCTTCGGTCTGGCCGCACTGGAAGCAATGGCTTGCATGGTTCCTGCCATCGCCACCCGCGTCGGTGGCCTGCCCGAGCTGATCGACGACGGCGAAACGGGCCTGCTGTTCTCAGCGGGCGATGTGGAAGCAATGGCGATGGGCGCATTGAACCTGCTCAACGACCGCAAGCGACTGGAGGAGATGCGGGCCGCGGCCCGTCGCGCCGCGAAAAAGCGCTTCTGCGCCACTCTGGTAGTGCCTCAGTACGTGCGCTACTATCAACAAGTGCTGGGAGAACAGGGATAAGTTGTCAGGGGTCAGGGGGCGGAATCTGGGTGGATCTGCAGATTACGAGTTCCGCTTTATCAAACAGCAGTACGTCTGGGCCCCTCTCACACACTCACTTCGGCAATCGGAGGAATCAGCGATTGCCGTACACCGGCAATGCCGCTCCATGAATGGTCTTCGCCGCATCGCTGCACAGGAACAGAATGACTTGCGCAATCTCTTCGGGCTTCGGCCATGAAGCGAAGTCAGCATTCGGCATTGCCTGCCGGTTCGCCAGTGTGTCGATGATGCTTGGCAAAATCGAATTGACTCGTACGCCGGTCCCCCGGGTGTCCGCGGCAAGCGAATCCATGAGCGCCACCGCGGCAGCCTTGGAAGCGGCATACGCCGATGCGCCCGCAGCGTGATCGACCGCCGCCTTTGCCGCCACGTTGACGATGGCCCCATACCCCTGTTTCAACAATGCCGGCACGGCCGCACGCGCCAACGTAAAACCGGAACGCAGATTGAGCAGCAGCATGGCATCGAGAACTCTTGTTTCCATCTCCCACAGCTTGATCCCACCCGCATAGCCGCCAATCGTATTCACGACGGCATCCAGCCGCCCGTGTTGCGTGAGCACATCGGAAACGAAGGCAGCGACAGCAAGCTCGTCCGTAACATCAACGCGGTGTCCTTCGAGCGCGGCGGCATGTGAGCCAGCGGCATCGTGCAAGGCGGCGTATTCCTCTTCTCTGCGATAAGTAACCAGCACCCTGGCGCCTTCCTCAAGAAATGCGAGGCTCACCGCTCTCCCCAAGCCGCCCGTGCCGCCGGCAACCAACGCAACTTTGCCTGAAAAGCTGATGTTCATCTGTGCCTCCAATCTGGCCGAAAAGCCGGCGACGAAAAGGATCGCCTCATCCTATGGTCCTGAACCCTGTTCGAGAGGGCGGATTTGCGGAAAGTCCCTTGAATTGACGGCGCCTCCGCTCTCAAGCCGCCGCAGCCATTCGCGCACCTCCGCGCACAGCGGCGCCGCGGCGATGCCGCCGAACGCCGCCGGACGCGATTCGATCCGCCGCAGCGCTCTTTGCAAAAGTGAGACTGCGCCCGCAACATTGCCGCGCTGCAAATGATGAAATGCAGCCGCCACCTGAATCAACCCTTGCAGGAAGCTCTTCTCCGGCTCCTGCAAGCCCAGCCAAACACTCTCCCAATGCTCGTGGGCAAGGAAGAAATCTCCGCCGCGATAGCAGGCAAGCCCCTCCGCAAGCGCTCCGCGGCTCCAATCGAGCGGCATGATTCCGCAATCCATGACGGTTCTCATTCTACGGCGATCACGATGCCCCCGGCCGAATCTCCGGACTGAATGACTACACACTCGTCTTTGACATCTTGCATTTGCGCAGCCGATCTCGTGCTACGCTTGCCGGAACTGAAACAATCACGCGATAAACATGCAATCGCCATAACTAAAGAAACGGTAGCGGGCCTCGACCGCATGCCGGTATGCCGCCAGCACGCGCTCGCGCCCGGCAAATGCGCTTACCAGCATCAGCAGGCTCGACTCCGGCAGATGAAAGTTCGTCAGCATCGCGCTCACCAGGCGGAACTCAAAGCCCGGCGAGATAAAAATATCTGTTACGCCCGAATGCGCCGTCAGTTCCCTGCCCCCGGCCTCGCGCGTCGCGGCCTCCAGCGTTCGCACGACCGTTGTGCCAACCGCCACAATCCTCCTGCCCTCGCGCGCCGCGCGATTGACGGCATCGGCCGCCAATTCGCTCAGCGTGTAGCGCTCGCGATGCAGCCGGACATCCTTCACTCGCTCCACACGAAGCGGCGCAAAGGTGCCCAGCCCTACGTGCAGCGTAATCCGCGCCAGCTCCACGCCGCGATCCGCCAGCTCCTGCAACGTCTCGGGAGTAAAGTGCAGTCCCGCCGTGGGCGCCGCTACTGAGCCGCGCTCCCGCGCAAAGACCGTTTGATACCGCTCGCGATCGGCATCCGCATCCGGCCGGTGGATATAAGGCGGCAGCGGAATATGGCCGATGCGCTCCAGCGCCGCGAAAAAGTCCGCGACTGGCGCAAATTCCAGCAGGCGCTCGCCATATTCGCCGCGTTCGAGCACTTCTGCTTCCAACGCGATGCCGCCGCCCGGCTCGGGAAACACCAGCCGCTCGCCGATGGCCACCTTCCTGCCCGGCCTGACCAGCGCGCGCCACTTATTCTTTCCGGCAGGCTCGGTGAGCAGCACCTCAATCCGCCCGGTCGGCTTTTCCCGCTCCCGGCGCAGAGTTCGCCGTGCAAAAAGCCGCGCTGGAATGACGCGGCTGTCATTGAGAACCAGCAGGTCGCCCGCACGTAGCAGCGATGGAAGCTCGACGAAATGCGAATCGCGAAAGTCGCCGCTGGCGCGATCCAACACCAGCATCCGGCTTGCGCCCCGCTCTTCCAGTGGCCTTTGTGCAATCAGCTCCTCGGGCAGATCGAAGCCGAAATCCTCGACGCGCAGATTCTCTATGCCCGGATCCCTCATTGCGCGGCC
>JAJZNH010000875.1 GCA_021811745.1 Acidobacteriota bacterium | reverse complement strand
ATCGGCCGCAGCGCGGACCTGACGCTGGCGACGCAGTACTACTCCAAACGCGGCTTCGCCCCCAACGGGCTCTTCCGCTATCGGGGTCCGGGGCGCGACTTCGCGCGCGTACACGTGCAGAGCCTGCTGGATCACGGACTGCTGACACCCTCCGGCAAGCGCATCAACCAGGGCGGCGTGGACGTGGCCGGAGACGGCCGCTACGATCTCAGCCCTCACATCAAGGCCGTGATGGACATGGAGTACCTCAGCTCGTATGTCTACCGGCTGGTCTTCGAGGAGGAGTACGCGAGCGCCATCGACTCCGAGGTGAAATCCCAGGTTTATGTCACTCACAAGTACCGGGACATCTGGGCGAGCGCGCGGCTGAATCGCTATCAGAATTTTGAAAATGCCTCGGTGAGCGGCGACGAGGTGCGCATCCTGCATCTGCCGGAGCTGGACCTGGACGTGGCCGACCGCAGGCTCGGCGGCCCGAACAGCCATTCTCCGTTTATGTGGGGCTTTACCGGATCGGCTGCCGCGCTCTCCCGCTACGACTATCCCAGCTTCCGCACCTCGGCGGAGGTGCCGCGTGTGGATTTCCATCCCCGCCTCTCCGTGCCGCTGCATTTCGATGGCTGGAATTTCCGCCCGGAAGCGGCTTTCCGCGAGACCTGGTATGGCAAAAGCCAGTATCCGGCCACTCTGGAGCAGATTCCCGTGGTGCGTACGGCCGGAATCACGCGCACCTACGTGGAAGCCGGGTTCGATTTCCGTCCACCGGCGCTGGAGCGCGACTTCCGCGCACCCTGGCTGGAACATCTGCTGGGCGGCGAGCTGCGCCACGTGATCGAGCCGAACCTGTCCTACCGCTATGTGACCGGCATCAATAATTTTCGCCAGATTCTGCGCTTCGATGAGACCGACGTGGCCAGCGACACCAACGAGGCCGAGTACGGCCTGACCCAGCGGTTATTCCTCAAAAACACCAGGCCACATCGCTGCCGCGGCGACGCGGCGCTGGGCCCGAAGAAGATGTGCGGCGGTGGAACCCGCGACTGGGTCACCTGGCGGGTAGCGCAGAAGTACTACTTCGAGCCGGATTTCGGGCACGCTATCACTTCCGGCACGCCCAATCCTCTGAGAACCACGCTCGACTTCACCGGAGTGGACTTCCTCACCGAGCCCCGCCATACGACGCCGGTGATTTCGCGCCTGCGGCTGCGCACCACGTCCGCCACCAATGCCGAATGGGATCTCGACTACGACGTGAAGGAAGGCAAAATCACCGGCAGCACCATCTTTGCCGGTTACCAGCGCGGCCAGTACCGCTTCCGCTTCGGCGACTCCTATGTGAATGTCCCGCTTGGTATCACGCCGCTGTCCACGGCGCGTCCGAAGAAGAGCACGCCCCCCGATCCGTCGACTCCCTTTAACCAGCTGCACATGTCGGCGATTTACGGCGCGTCCACCAAGCTGGGGTTCAGCACCGGCATGACCATGGTGTACGACCTGGTCCACCAGCAGATGCAGTATGGCGCGGCCCAGGGCAGCTACAACTGGAACTGCTGCGGCCTGATGTTCCAGTATCGGCGTTTCTCGCTGGGCTCGATTCGCGACGATACCGAGTACTTCTACGGCATCAACCTGGCCGGGATCGGCGCCATTGGTGACCTGGCCCGGCGGGTCAGCCTGTATTGAGCCGGGCAGGAACTGCGATAATAAAGCGCAGTATTCCACAGAGGATGGCTTCAGGGCCAAAAGGCGGATTTTCTTGTTCAGACGGATTCTTATTCCCTGCTGCGCTCTGCTGATCGCGGCCAGCGCGTGCATGGCACAAAAACCCGCGCCGGCTTCCGGCGCCATCGGCAGCACCCCCAATCGAAGGCTGGCACGGAAGATCTCGATCATGATCCGCTCCGAGCTGAGCGTTCCGCCGGAGTACAGCGTCAGGATCGGCGCGCGGCAGAAGAGCGCGGTCGAGGGCTATGACTCCATTCCGGTGACCTTCTCTCTGCCCAACGAGCCGAAGCGCAGCCAGACGGTGATGTTTCTGCTCTCGAAGGATGGAAACACGCTGGCGCGGCTCTCCAAATGGGATATCGGCCCCGATCCGCAGGTGCTGCTGCCTACAGCCGGGCGTCCGGTGCGCGGCAATCCCTATGCAAAGGTCACCATCGTCAATTTCGACGATCTGGAGTGCCCCTTCTGCGCCCGCATGCACGCGGAGTTCTTCCCCAGCACCATGGAGCACTACAAGGGACTGGTCAAATTCATCTACGTGGACTTTCCGCTGACCCAGATCCATCCCTGGGCCATGCACGCGGCGGTGGATGCCGATTGCCTGGCCGCCCAAAGCCCAAAGGCGTACTGGGATTTCGTGGATTACGTGCATACCCACGGGGAAGTCATCAGCGGGCCGGACAACGACCCCGCGAAGGCCGGCGAGCGACTGGACAAACTTACCGAGCAGAATGGTACAAAGTACAAGCTGGATGCGGCGAAGCTGAGTGCCTGCGTGGCCAAACAGGACAACAGCAAAATCCTGGCTGAGATGAAGGCCGGCGACAAGCTGGGGGTGGATGCCACGCCCACCTTCTTCGTGAACGGCGAACGCTGGGCCGGGGTGCTGCCGGAGCAGCAGTTGTGGATTATGATCGACCGCGCGTTGCGGGACCAGGGCATTACACCGCCTCCGGATTCGGCGCAGCCGCAATCCGCTTCAGCGGCCGGCAGTCAGGCTGCTGCGAATTAATTCTGTTGCGCGGAGCGAGGTCCGCATTATTCTGAATTTGACACGCCGTCCTCGATTCGCGGCGCTGGAGCAGGGGAGAAGACTTCTTGCCATCTCGATCGGTTTGGTCCCGCGCCTGGGGCGCACAGATTTTCACCCGCAGGTTAGGAATCGTCAGTCTTGCCGCCCTGACTCTGGTAGCGGTTTTCGGATGCCAGCGTCCGCATAAGGCGAATGTGCTGGCCACGGTGAACGGCAAGCCCATCTACCGCGCGGAAGTGGAGCGGCGGTACGAGGACAGCCTCGGAGACTCGCACCAGCAGCCCTCGAAGGTGCAGGCTTCCATCATGAAGCTGAACATCCTGCGGACCCTCATCGACGACGAGATCGTGATGCAGCAGGCGGCCAAACAGAACCTGGTGGCCTCCGACTCCGCGGTGATGGACAAACTGAACCAGATCAAGGCGCCCTTCAGCAAAGATCAGTTCCAGAAACAGCTGGATTCCCAGCACATGACTCTGGCCGAGCTCAAGGAGAGGATTCGCCGCGGCCTGACCGAGCAAAAGCTCATCAACAAGGAAATCACCTCGCGCATCAACATCACCGATGCCGACATCACGAAGTTTTACAACGCACATCAGGTGGAGTTCGATCTGCCCCAGCCCGCCTATCATCTGGCGCGCATCATCGTCACCTCGCAGCCTATGCCGCCGCAGCAGGTCGGTAATCTGCAAAACAGCAAGGCCATGAATGCGGCGGAGGCCAGGCGGAAGATCCAGACGCTGCATAACGAACTGGAGAGCGGGCAGGATTTCGGGGCGCTGGCGATGAATTTCTCCGAGGATCCGAATACCTCCGGCAACGGCGGCGACATGGGAATCATTTCCGAGTCGCAGCTGAAGCAGGATCCGCAGGTCTACGCTGCCATCGCGAAGCTGAAGCCTGGACAGATTACCAATGTCCTGCCGATTTACGCGGGCACGAACACCAGCCAGCCGGTAGGCTATGC
>JAJZNH010000012.1 GCA_021811745.1 Acidobacteriota bacterium | reverse complement strand
CGAAGGCCAGCGCGGCGACGCGGCCAGCTCAGAGCGCGGATCTGCAAGAAGCCGCGGAAGAATGGCAAGCACCTCTTCCACCACGGCTGGCGACAACAGAAAGCCGTGCCGGTAAAGGCCGTTGACTTCCATCAGGCCGGCCTGGGGTGTGTAACGGATTGCAGGGCGATTGTCCGGGAGGGCGGGACGGCAATCGCAATCAAGCTCGATGATTCTGGCTTCGCCGAGTTCCGGCAGCACCGCGTAGGCCGCCGAGAGCAATTCCAGCGCGCCCCGCACGGAAACAGGCGAGCAGTCGTCGCTCTCAATCGCCGTAGCTCCCACAACGAGATTGCCGCCCGGGCGCGAGATGAGATAGATCGAGTAGCGCGGATGCAGAAGGCGGATCATGTGCCGCAGCTCGACTCCGGGCGCATGCAGGCGCACCAGCTCGCCGCGCACACCCCGCAGTTGCTTCCACCGGCTCTTCGCGCTCTTGCCGCGGCAATCGATCACGATGCGCGCGTCAGGCCGCTCTGTGTCTTCAACGCGCCGGTTCCAGTGGCACTCCACGCCAAGCTCATCAAGAGCATCCGCCAGTGCCGGAAGAAGCTGGCGATTGTCAACATGCGCCTCCGCGGGCAGATACAGCGCCTCCTGAAATCGATTGCCCAAGGCGGGCTCACGCTCTGCAAGCTCCGCGCGATTGAGACGCCGATAATGTGCCTCCGGGTCGCGCGCTTTGAGGAGCGACTCAAACCTGCTTGCCTCGCCGGCGTCGGCGCGCTGCCATAGCAGCAAAGTACCGCTGTTGCTGTAGTGCACCGGCGCAGGCAGAGCAGGCAGCCACTCAGGCCACAGCGCTAGGCTGCGCCGGCCCATGGCTACCAGTTCCGGTTCCGCGTCCACGGCTTCGGCCTGCGGGGTCACCATGCCTCCGGCGACCCACGCTGTGGCTTCGCTGCCGAGCCGGTCATTGGCGTCGTACAGGACGACGCGAAGACCACCGATGGCAGAGCGCCAGGCCAGCAAGCGCCCCAGCAGCCCACCGCCGACAATGGCGATATCGGGTTCCATTACTGATACACATCTCCATTCAATTCCCGAAACTCGCGGGCTTTTTCAGCCAGAGCAGCTTCCACGTCGGGCTGGTTGTAGATGTCGCGAATCTCCTGGGTAATCTTCATCGAGCAAAATTTGGGACCGCACATCGAGCAAAAGTGCGCGGTTTTGGCAGCTTCGTGGGGAAGTGTGGCGTCGTGATATTCGCGAGCCCGTTCCGGATCGAGGCTGAGGTTGAACTGATCCTCCCAGCGGAACTCAAAGCGCGCTTTGGATAATGCGTTGTCGCGCAACTGGGCGCCCGGCCAGCCCTTGGCGAGGTCAGCGGCATGCGCGGCGATGCGGTAAGTCACAATGCCGGTGCGAACATCCTCTTTGTTGGGCAATCCCAGATGTTCCTTGGGCGTGACGTAGCAGAGCATCGCGGTTCCATACCAGCCGATCTGTGCCGCGCCGATGGCGCTGGTGATGTGGTCGTAGCCAGGCGCAATGTCGGTAACAAGCGGCCCCAGCGTGTAGAACGGCGCCTCCATGCAGTGGCGCAGTTCCTCGGTCATGTTTGCCTCAATGAACTGCATGGGAACGTGGCCGGGGCCTTCGATCATGACCTGCACATCGTGCTTCCAGGCCTGCGCGGTGAGTTCGCCCAGTGTGCGAAGTTCCGCAAACTGCGCCTCGTCATTGGCGTCGTAGATGGAGCCGGGCCGCAACCCGTCACCGAGACTGAACGATACGTCGTAGGCCTTCATGATTTCGCAAATCTCATCGAAGTGCGTGTAAAGAAAGTTTTCCTGGTGGTTCGCCAGGCACCATTTGGCCATAATGGATCCGCCGCGCGAAACGATGCCGGTGAGGCGCTTCGCGGTTAGCGGAATCCAGGGCAGGCGGACGCCTGCATGAAGCGTGAAGTAGTCCACGCCCTGCTCGGCCTGCTCGATCAACGTGTCGCGCATCAGTTCCCAGGTCAACTCCTCCGCGCGGCCACTGACTTTCTCAAGAGCCTGATAAACCGGCACGGTTCCGATGGGCACGGGTGCGTTGCGCAGAATCCACTCGCGGGTTTCGTGGATGTGCTTGCCCGTGGAGAGATCCATGATGGTGTCAGCGCCCCAGTGGATGCCCCACACCATCTTGTCCACCTCTTCAGCCAGTGAAGAGGCCACGGCCGAGTTGCCGATGTTGCCGTTGATCTTGACCTTGAAGTTGCGCCCGATAATCATGGGCTCCAGTTCAGGGTGATTGATGTTGGCCGGAATAATGGCGCGGCCAGCCGCTACCTCATCGCGTACGAACTCCGCCGTAATTTGCCGGGGCAGCCTGGCGCCGAAGTCGCGGCCGGGATGAGCCCGCAGAAGCGCGGCGTATGCCGGGTTGGAACGCAACTCCTCCAGGCGCATGGACTCGCGCAGCGCGACGAATTCCATCTCAGGCGTGACGATGCCTTTGCGGGCATAGTGCATCTGGCTCACGTTGTTCCCTGCGCGGGCGCGCCGCGGATGGGGAGGATTCGGAAAGCGGATTTCGTGAGTTAGCAGATCGCTGGCGCGCTGCCGCCCATATTCTGAAGTCGGACCACTCAGGATTTCCGTGTCGCCGCGCTCCTCAATCCAGTTGCGGCGCAGCTTGGCGAGGCCTTCTGCAAGATCAACGATGCATTCGGGATCGCTGAACGGACCCGAGCAATCGTACACAGGAAGTGGCGGATTCTGTTCCACGCCATGCGAGTGGTGCGTAGGAGAAAGTGTGATCTCGCGGTACGGCACCCGAAGATCGGGGCGGCTGCCGGATAGATAACTCTTCTGCGAAGCGGGGAAAGCTTTCGGCAGGCGAAGCGTGGCAAAGGATTTTGCGGTCTCCCGCATCTCAACCTCCTGTTCTGGGTGAATCAGGAGGCCAATACGCAATTGCCCCGAAAAACGGGCGACGCCTGAAACCTTCCCACGCCGGCATTATCCGGATCGGGTTCAAAGGGTATTTCTCAGCCCTACGTGCGCAGAGCACCCCTGGTTCACTGCGCTCATTTAAGCACGCATGCGAGTCAGGGTCAAGCTGCTGCTGCTGCCGCGCGCAAAAATTCTGCCGCAGCTGCGGCGGCAGCCTGACACGTGGAGACGCGACATTCGAAGCAGCTTCTCAGACCCTGCACGACCTGAAAATCCATAGAAGCAAAAATTGCGCAATCGGGCTGACAGACAAAGCCCAGGTAGCTGCCGGCGTGCATTCCGGTGGCTTCTTGCTCTACGCATTAATCGCCATGCCCTGCACGGATCCGTACGCGTCGAGCATCGACTCAGCCAGCGTGGGATGCGCATGGATGGTGAACATCAACTCGTCGACCGTGCCTTCCAGTTCCATGACGGGGACGGCCTCGGCAATGATCTCCGTGGCTTGCGGACCGATGATGTGCACGCCGAGGATCTCGCCATACTTTGCGTCGGAGACGATCTTCACAAAGCCGTCATGGTTGCCCACGATGGTGGCCTTGGAGTTGCCCGCGAAGGGGAACTTGCCGACCTTGACGGTGTAGCCCTTCTCTTTCGCCTGTGCCTCGGTCAGGCCCGCTGACCCGATCTGCGGCTCGGCGTAGGTGCATCCGGGGATGCGGTCGCGGCGCACGGGACGGAATTTGCGGCCAGCGATTTTGGCCACGGCGACCATGCCGCTCATGGAGCCGACATGCGCCAGT
>JAJZNH010000956.1 GCA_021811745.1 Acidobacteriota bacterium | reverse complement strand
AGTCGTTACGCCGAACGCGCTGTTAAGTAACCCGAAGCCGTCGCCGGACTCATACCTTCGGAGCCGCACTGCTACGCATGGGGTGCCGGGCGGCACTGCTTTTCCCGCTCAATCGTCTCCCACCGGAGTGATTGCCGCCGTTCGACTCTGGCCGTGAGATAAGCACACCGCGACGCATATCAAGCTTCTCATGGACCTCTCCCGTGCGGGGATTGACGCGGCGCAAATCCCGTTCGTCACCCTCAGGGGCCGCATGCCGCTTTCATCGGGGGTTCCTCTGCTTTTATAAAGGAGGTATGACGCGAGTTGTGGAATCACCCGCGGGGCTATGCTGTACCATCCATGTCTAGCAGGCTTGACTGGAGGTCTGCCTCTGTCACCATCTGGCCGTGTGCCGAGGTTGCCAGGCAGCACCTCTTCTGGGGATTCCTATGGAAGCGCTCGGGTTTGTCTTGAGACCTGCTTCGGCCGGGAGTTGAAGTTTTCACCTGATGCTTGTATGCGCCTACCATGAACGAAGATTTGAACGTCCGATTGCGCCTGTTCCGAACCGCCCCGAATCTGCTGACGCTGCTGCGTATATGCCTGGCGCCGTTTCTGGTCGCCGCTATTCTAGGCGACGACTACGCGCTTGGCTTCGGCCTGTTTCTCGCCGCGGGGCTGACTGACGCGCTGGATGGCGCGCTTGCCCGGATCCTTAAGCAACGCACCATGCTGGGTCAATATCTCGATCCGGTGGCCGACAAGCTGCTGTTGAGCACGCTGTTTCTGGTGCTGATGGAAAAAGGGCTGATCCCGACGACCGTGACGGTTCTCGTTCTCGGCAGGGATGTCGCTATCCTGCTGGTCGCCGCCATTTTGTACGCCGCCGTAGGGCGTCGCGAGTTCGTCCCGAGCTTTTTCGGCAAGGCCAACACCCTGGCGCAGATCTGCGCCGTCGCGGCCGTGCTGTTACACCAGCTGACCGCCGCCCGCTGGGTTGCCATCGTACGCACCATCACCCTCGACGCCACGATCGTCCTGACCGTAGCATCCGGCCTGCAATACGCCTGGATCGTTTCGCGGAGGCATAGTTCACCCCCAGCCAACGGGCCCACCACCAGGTAAAGCGCACTTTGCTGCCAGCCTCAGGAATCGTCTGAGGCGTCTTCCGTTTCAGCGGAATCTTCGATCTCCATGTCGCGAAATTCTTCGGAGTCAAAGACTTCCCCACACTCCAGGCACTCGACGTACTCAGTGTCTTCGTGCCGGGAGACGATTCGAACCTTGGGGTGTCTGCAGGCGGTTGCCATTGCTCTTCGTTTCTGTTGGAATAGGTACTCTTTCCCGCCGATTGTAGCGATCTTTTCAGGTTTTTCAAGCGTATTTTTCCTCAAAAATCTCGCTGCCGCAAGCTTTTGATTTGCAACCAGTCCGAAGGGGCGCCCGCTCAACTTGAAATGCCGACAGAATTGGTCGTATACTGAACACGGACCGAAGAAGTCGGATATTGCATGCTCAAGCTGAGCAAGAAAGCGGATTATGGGCTGATGGCGCTCAAGTACCTTGCCGAGCACCCGGAGACGCAGGCACTGAGTGCGAAGGACGTGGCCGACGCTTACGGAATCCCGGCGCAGTTGCTGGCCAAGATTCTGCAGCGGATGACCAAGACGGGGTTGCTGCGTTCGCATGCCGGGATGAACGGAGGTTACGCTCTGGCGAGGGATGCACGCGAAATCTCCGCCTATGAGGTGATTCACGCCATCGATGGGCCGCTGTTTATCACCTCCTGCACGAAGGGCGCGAAGCTGTGCGACCTGACCCCGAGCTGCACCATCAAAGAGCCGCTGGCGCGGGTAAATGAAAGCATCGCAGAAGTTCTAAAGAGCATTAGTATCTATGACTTGGCTGAGCATGAGCATGTCGGGGAACACGAGGCCCACGGATTGGTTTTGTTGACGCGGTAGAAAAGCGGTGCCAGCCGCTGGCAGCGGATGAGCTGCGGCGGCGCATCGAAGGAGGATGGGGAGTTCAGATGAGTACAGTTGTCAGCCAGGTGGAAGTGCCTGCAGGAGTGACTCTGCCAATTTACATGGATAATCACGCGACCAGCCCGCTCGATCCGCGGGTGCTGGAAGCGATGATGCCTTACTTCACAAACAAGTTTGGCAATGCCGCCAGCCGCAACCACTCCTTCGGGTGGGAGGCTGAAAAGGCCGTTGAGACGGCGCGCGAGCAGATTGCCAGGCTGATCGGCGCCAGCGCCAGGGAGATCATCTTTACCTCCGGCGCCACAGAGAGCGACAACCTGGCCATCAAGGGCGTCGCGGAGATGTACCGCGAGCGCGGCAATCACATCATTACCCAGGTGACCGAACACAAGGCGGTGCTGGACACCTGCAAGCGCCTGGAAAAGTATGGCTATCGCGTCACCTACCTGCCGGTGAAGTCCGATGGGATCATCGACATGGAGGATCTGAAGCGGGCTATCGACGAGAAGACCATCCTGGTCTCGATCATGGCGGCTAACAACGAGATTGGCGTGCTGCAGCCCATCGCCGAAATCGGCAAGCTCTGTCACGAGAAGGGCATTATCTTCCATACCGACGCGGTGCAGGCGGTGGGTAAGGTGCCTTTCAACGTGATCGCCGATCACGTGGACCTGGCTTCGATCTCCGGGCACAAGATTTACGGCCCCAAGGGCGTGGGCGCGCTGTATGTTCGTCGGCGCAATCCGCGCGTGCAGATCGCCGCGCAGATTGACGGCGGCGGCCACGAGCGCGGCATGCGGTCTGGCACGCTGAATGTGCCCGGCATCGTGGGCATGGGCAAGGCCTGTGAGATTGCCATCGAGGAGATGGACTCCGAGGCGGCTTATCTGCGCGGCCTGCGTGAACGGCTAGAGACGAAGATCGCATCGGAGCTGGACTACATCCATGTGAACGGCTCGATGGAGCACCGGCTCCCGGGCAATTTGAACATGAGCTTTCTTTACGTCGAGGGTGAGTCGCTGCTGATGGGCATCAATGATGTGGCGGTTTCGAGCGGCTCGGCCTGCACGTCGGCGACGCTGGAGCCATCATACGTATTGAAGGCGCTTGGGCTGGGCGACGATGTGGCGCACAGCTCGATCCGCTTCGGGCTGGGCCGGTTCAACACCCAGGCTGAAGTCGATTACGTGGCGGCCAAGGTCGTGGACGTAGTGAAGAAGCTGCGCGAACTATCCCCGCTATACGAGATGGCGAAGGAAGGCATCGACCTGTCGAAGGTTGAGTGGCAGGCGCACTAGGTTCAGGAACGGGCAGCCATGCCTGGTCGGGCTGGCTGGCCGGAGATGGAACGAATCGGCGGCTGAGCCCGCCGAATCAAACAAGTAGAATGCGGCTTCCCCGCAGGAGGAAACAGGAAGATGGCGTACAGTGACAAGGTCGTAGACCACTACAACAATCCACGCAACGTGGGAACACTGGACAAGAATGCGCAGGAGGTGGGCACCGGTCTTGTGGGTGCTCCCGAGTGCGGTGACGTAATGCGGCTGCAGATCCGCGTGAACCCCGAGACGCAGGTGATCGAAGAGGCCAAGTTCAAGACCTTCGGCTGCGGCTCGGCCATCGCCAGTTCATCGCTGGCTACGGAGTGGATCAAGGGCCGCACGGTGGAAGACGCCCTTGCCATCAAGAACACCGATATCGTGAAGGAGCTGTCTCTTGCGCCTGACAACAGGAACGATTCGGTGCGGGCTGAGTATG
>JAJZNH010000975.1:2254-3733 GCA_021811745.1 Acidobacteriota bacterium | reverse complement strand
CGAGCAGATCCAGAACTACCTGCGCACCTCGATGCCGGAGTGGCGAAAGAAGTATCCCGGCGTCGAAGAGCTGAAGTTGGCCGTCATGGGCTGCGTGGTGAACGGACCCGGCGAGTCGAAGCACGCCAACCTGGGCATCAGCCTGCCCGGCACCTTTGAAGAGCCGAAGGCCCCTGTCTATGTGGATGGCAAGCTCTACACAACGCTGCGCGGCGATACGATCGTTGCCGAGTTCAAGAAGATTCTCGATCGCTACGTCGAGAGCCACTACGGCCAGCGCGCCCAAAGCGAGGAACTGGTTAACGCGCGGTAAGTAGAAAGAAACAACCAAAGAACGCGGAGCCCGCGCAGGCAAGCACCAAAGCCTGTCGGGCTCAAGTTTTTTTACTTCTCGCCCGGTCGCAACTTCCGATCCCGTCTTCTTCCATTGGTGGCATCGCTGCGGGCAGGGTTCCAGCACTCCCTCGTGTGTTATAGTTGCGACACTCATTCAGGAAGAGATTTTGTGACGATCTGCTGTGGATAGCATTGTGCCTTATTGCAGTCCTTTGCTGCATGTGATTCCATGCGCGCCTTTCTGAATGAGGAAACGCCATGACGAAATTCATTGCCTTTACTGCTGTTCTCTGCTGCCTGGCCGCGCCGGGGCTTGCGTTTGGCAGGCGCGCCAAGCCCTGTGTAACCGCCGATCAGGCAAGCAAGATGCTGAACAAGGATGTTTGCATTACGGCGCACGTATATGAGGTAGTGAAGCTGCCCGACGGAACGCGCTTCCTGGACGTGTGCTCTCCCCAGACGCCGGACTCGGCGTGCCGGTTTACCATCATCAGCCTGTGGGCCGACCGCAATGACGTGGGCGAGCTGATGAAATACCAGAACATGGACGTGCACATCCGCGGCATTGTGCGGCCAATGCACGGGCGCTTGGGGATCGTGCTGAGCAATGTGCGCCAGTTTTATGGAGGTCCACCCAAGTTCAGGCCCAATCCTCGACTGATGCACGGATTCAATGCCGGCCAGGATTGGCCACCTCTCTACGATCCAAACCTGCACACGCACGGCGGACATCGCTCGTTTATGAATACGCGGGAGCAGGAAACGCGGCCCGCAAAGTAGCAGCTGTGGGCTGAGTCACCGCCAGTGGATGGCATTGCGGCGCAATTCGTCGAGAGGATAATGCGTACCGCGCCACACGACGCCGTTGCGGACAAGTGTGACGATCACCGAACGTACGAAGGCATATGAGATGATGGCCGCCGCTGGGGCAAACAAGACTGCGGCCAGCGGCGAGATGCCGTTGATGCCGCGGTTGGCTCGCATCGCCAGCGCGATGCCCGCATAGGTGAGCAAGCCTGCCGGCAACGCCCAGCCGCCGAGGATGACGGCGGCGAGCGGCACGACGATCAATGCAACGTGCGCCAGGATGGCAGCGACGGCTCGATAACCTGGCGCTGCGCCCTCCGAGGCTCTCAGCGTCGT
>JAJZNH010000975.1:0-2244 GCA_021811745.1 Acidobacteriota bacterium | reverse complement strand
GCGACGGCAATCGGCAGGCTATACCGGCAAGCGGCAAAGCCATTCTTCTCGGTGTTGGCGGCGATGCCCCAGAGTCCCTTGATCCAGTAGATGGATACGAGGCCCGGCCCGAGCGACACGCACGACCTGTGCCCCGCGCGCTTCACGATGCATCCGAAGGACATGTCTTCGATGACTTCCATGCGCAGGCCGGCAAATCCGCCGAGGCGGCGATAGGTTTCGGCACGAACCAGGTTGAACCCGCCCACTCCGATGAAGTCTCTGGCGCGTGGATCGGCTACCTTCCATAAGCGGACAAACCACGCCAGCGGAGCCTGTAGAGTGGCTTGCATGATGGCTTCGCCTATGCTCTTTCGGATAAGCGTGGGTGTCACGACAAGATGGTCCGCCTGCACTGCGATGGCATGACGGAGCGCCAACTCCAGCGCGTGCGGAGCAAAGGTTACGTCGGCATCTGTGAACAACAGCCAGGGCGCCCTGGCCTGCTGCGCCGCCAGATGCAGTGCATGAGGCTTGCCGAGCCAGCCCGCGGGCAGCGCCCGGTTGTGGAGGACATGCAGGAGATGCGGCGAAGGCTGCCGCGCAGCTTCGGCGGCGACCTCTTCCATCCGCGCGCCGGTGCGGTCGGTGGAACGGTCATCAACGGCGATGATCTCAAGCCGGATGCCGGTGGATGCGAGCAGCGCGCGGAGTGTGGCCTGGATGGCTTCCTCTTCGTTGCACGCGGGGATGATGACGCTGAGATGAGGCGCTGAGCCAGCCTCCAGCCGCGGCAGAGTTTCCGGATTGATCCGCGTAAGATCGGGTAGCCTGGGCATGCCGCGCAACGCTGTGACAGCCTTCCAAAGCCAGGCGATAGCCAGAGACCAGGCGACGCAGGTAAAGGCCAGGATTGCAGAGCTTGCCGCGTGCATCCTTTCAAGTATCGCCGACCAGCGCCGGGTGGCGGCAATCGCTTCGAAATGTGAGTGGCACAATCAACTCGCCGGCGGCGAATCTTCAAGTGGCGGCGCAAAGCGTGCGCCCGCGTAAAGAATGGCCGCGGAGAGGACGAGGAAGATCAGCGTAGCGCCGAGGCCGATGCTGAGGTTGGTGCGGTCAGAGATGGCGCCGATGATTTGCGGTGAAAAGGTATCGCCGAAGCAGTGAATGAAAAACAGATTGAGCGAGATGGCGGTGGCGCGCACCGGAGCCGACACGGAATTGACGATGGCCGCGTTGAGCGGGCCGGTGTTGAGAAAGAGGAAGAATTCCGCGGCAAAGAGCGATGGGATGGCCCATGAACGCGGACCGAAGAAGACCAATGCACCGCAAGGCAGTGTGAGAACGACGCTCCAGAAGGAGAGCAGGTAGAGTGCGCGATGGTTGGTGCGCAGCCAGATCTGCGCCACCCAGCCGCCGGTAACGGTTCCGGCGATGCCGTCCACGACCGTGATGGCGCCAACCGTGAGACCGGCGTTGGCTACTGAAAGCCCGGAAAAGCGATGCAGGAAAGTCGGCATCCAGGTGGAGATGCCGCCCATGGCGAAGGTGAGCATCGCCAGGCCGAAGGTTGCGGTAAGAAACGCAGCGTTGCGGAAGAGGCCGAGTACGGTGGCTCGGTCGTGCGTGGGGCAGATGTGATCGCTGGCGCCGCGCTCGGGCTCGGTGCCGATCCAGCCGTAGAGCGCGGCAACGGCCAGGCCGGGCAGGGCGCAGATGAGGAACGGCGCACGCCAGCCTAAGCGGCTGCCGATTTCGCCACCCGCCAGATAGCCCAGCGCCGCACCGACGGGAATGGCCAGATAAAAGATGGTGAGGACGCGATTGCGGTCGCTCTCAGGATAGAAGTCCGAGAGCACGGCCGGAGCGAAGATGCCGAATGTAGCCTCGCCCACCCCGACCAGCGCATGGCGGATGTAGAGGGTCCAGTAGTCGTGGACCCAGGCGGTGGCCAGCGTGGCCAGGCTCCAGAGGATGGCGCCGGCAATGATCAGCGGCTTGCGGCGGAAGTGGTCGCCGAGCCAGCCGGTGAGCGGCGCGGCGCACATGTAGAAGACAAACAGCGCGGTGGTGAGAGCGCCCATCTGCTCATCGGTGGCGTGCAACTCGGACTGGATGAGGGGCTGAGCGCCGGGTAGGATGTAGCGGTCGATGTAGTTGAGCAGGTTGAGGGCGATGAGCAGCGCCAGCACACCCGCGGCGGGACTGATGCGGCGGCGGAGAGATGGGGTCAGTGTAGACAAAGAGCGCTCAGTCCTCGTG
>JAJZNH010000099.1:3412-3733 GCA_021811745.1 Acidobacteriota bacterium | reverse complement strand
AAGCAGCGGGCGCGCTTTGCGCTGCGCGTCAATCCCGACGTCTTTGCCGAAACGCACCCGTATATCTCGACCGGGCTGCGCGAGCACAAGTTCGGCATCGATATTCGCCAAGCGCCGCGCATTTATATGAGCGTGGCCGGGCACCGGTGGCTTGAGGCGCACGGCGTGAGCGTGCACATCGGTTCGCAGATCCGCTCGGCGGAGCCGTTTGGCGCGGCCATGGAGCGCGTGAGCAGGCTGGTGCGGCAACTGGCCGCCGGCGGCATTGTGCTGAAGGCCGTGGATGCCGGAGGCGGTCTGGGCATCGACTACCACAGCGCC
>JAJZNH010000099.1:0-3402 GCA_021811745.1 Acidobacteriota bacterium | reverse complement strand
CGAGTACGCACAGGCCATCGAGCAGGCACTGGCCGGCTTTGAAGGACGCCTTCTGCTGGAGCCGGGGAGGTTCCTGGTAGCGCAGGCGGGGGCGCTGGTGACGCGCGTGCTGCAGGTGAAACGCAGCGGCAAAAAGACCTTCGTGATTACCGATGCGGCGATGAATGACCTGATCCGGCCGGCGCTCTATCAGGCGCACCACGAGATTACGCCGGTACGGCCGCGCGCGGGAAGGCCGCGGATTGTGGATGTGGTGGGACCGGTGTGCGAGTCGGGCGACTTCTTCGCCCATGACCGCAAGCTGGCGCCGGTTGAGCCGGGAGACCTGCTGGCGGTGCTCGATGCCGGCGCCTACGGAATGGCGCAAAGCTCGAACTACAACACCCGGCTGCGTCCGCCGGAGGTGCTGGTGGAAGGCACCAGGGCACGACTCATCCGGCGGCGCGAGACGATGGCCGACCTGCTGGCGCCAGAGAGGGTGTAAATCCTCGCAAGTGGCGCGCATTTGGCATGAGCGTAAGACGCCGTTTGCAGCGGACAGGCCGGAGCGCTACAGGATACCGAATTTGGCAAAGGCTTCCGCGGCGGGCATGCCCTTTTCCAGGGCCTTTCGAACCACTTTGACCTCTTCCTCAGCGGCCTTTGGAACGATGCAGACTCCGTCGAGATCGCCAAAGACGATGTCGCCGGGCGTGACGCGGACCTGGCCCACCTGAATGGGTATCCGGTAGTCGATGACCTTGCCGCGCGGGCCCTGATCCTGCGCGTAGCTGCCATAGGAAAAGGTGGGAAACCCCAGAGCAAGCACGCCACGGGTGTCGCGCGAGTAGCCGTCAACGACAGCGCCCGCCGCTCCGCACCGGGTGGCGCGGACGCTCATCAGCTCGCCCCAAAGGGCGTAGCGCGGCGAGGAACCGGTGCAAAGATACACCTCGTCCGTCTTCAAGTCGTCGAGTGCTTCCATCATGAGGCCGAAGGGTAGAGCGGAGATCGGATTGTGCGAACCTTCAATGGCTTCATCAAAGACGTCCGCTTCGAGAACGGTCATGGCGCGCCCGCAAACAATCATTTTGCGGTCGAGCGGGACGATCGCTGGAGGCAGAAACTGATGCTGGAAACCCAGCTTGTCCATGACATCGCCGATGACAGCGGAGAAAAGTTCGCGCCGTGCCGATTGAAACAACTCCTCATCATTTGCCCACATAGGTTGTACTCCGGTTTACATTCTTCAAAACGATATTTTCTTATATCCTCTCCGCGCAAGATGCCGAGTGGCGCCGGCGGAGACTACACCCCGATTTCGATGCGGTGCAGCCTGGGAACGAACAATTGCAGCGCGCCGAGGACGACCAGGTAGGAGACGCTGGCCCAGATGAGGATCGACTGGTAGCTGCCGGTTTTTTGCAGGATCAGGCCGGTGATGGCGGCGGCGAATGTACCGCCGATCGCCGCGCCCATGCCGGTAAGACCGGTGACGGAAGCGACCGCCTGCTTGGGGTAGATGTCGGCAAACATGGCGAAGAGATTCGATGCCCAGCCCTGGTGACCGGCCATCGCCAGGCCAAGGATGCCGACTGCCAGCCAAATGTGCTGCGCATAGACGTCGAAGGCGACGGGGACGACAAAGAGCGCGCAGACGAGCACGGCGATTTTGCGCGCGGCGTTGACGGTCCATCCATGCTTGAGAAGCGTCGAGGAGAGCCAGCCGCCAAAGAGCCCGCCGAGATTGGCCATTCCATACATGATCATGAGAGGAATGCCTACGCTGCGGAGGGTAAGGCCACGGCTCTCGTTGAGGAACTTGGGGGCCCAGTAAAGATAGAACCACCAGACCGGCTCGGTGACGGCGCGGCCGAGAAGAAAGACCCAGGTTTCGCGGTGCATGAGCAGGCGGCGCATGGGAACAGCGGGTTCGTGATCGGTTGCGTCATCCTGAATGGGCGCGGGATGCCGGTAGAGGATGAGCCATGTAGGAATCCAGATGAATCCGAGTACGCCGATCAGGATGAAAGCGGCGCGCCAGCCCAGGGTGAGGGCGATCCAGGGAACGATGAGCGGTGCGATAATTGCGCCCACGGTTGAACCGCTGTTGAAGAGGCCCACGGCAAAGGCTCGTTCGCGCACCGGAAACCACTCCGCGGTGGCTTTTACGGCAGCGGGAAAATTGCCGGACTCTCCAAAGCCGAGCAGCAGCCGGGCGGCGGCAAAGCCGCGCACCGACTGCACGAAGCCATGCGCCGTGGCCGCGATGCTGCAGATGGTAAGCGCCAGCGCGTAGCCGATGCGCGTTCCGATGCGGTCGATGATGGGACCAGAGACAAGCAGGCCAAGAGCGAAGGTGGCTTGAAAGCCGCTGATGATCAGTCCGTATTCGCTCTCCGTCCATCCCAGTTCCTTTTGCAGGGGAAGAACGAGGATGCCCAGGACCTGGCGATCCATGTAATTGATGGCGGTGGCGGCAAACAGCAGCGCGCAGACAGTCCAGCGGAATGCCGTGGCGGGCGAAGTTGCAGTCGAAGATCTATCCATCAGTCCCTGTCTGTGCTTCGCGCATGGTTTCTGGCACAGGTGGCTGACTTCGCGGCGGGGAACCGCCTGCGCGGGCTCCAGGGCCTGTGCACCCTGCATCGCAAGGAGCACAGAAATCATTGCGGAGGCAACAAGCGAAATGCTATCACCCGCAGCTTGTGGTGTTCTTAGCAGCGAGCCGCCGAGATACCGTCGAGTTTCTGCCGCTCAGCCGGAGCCATGACCGAGTATCCTGGACGTCTGCCTGCAGCCCGTGACCGCGGAAAGGTGTGTGGCGCAGGCCGTCGCCGCGAAGGCGCTATTGGGCGGGAAATCACCCGGCACCCTCCAGCACCCTAATCCCAGGGCAATCGCATGAAGCGGGAAATGAAGGCGAATGTTGGTTTGAAAGGGCACGACTCAAATCGTGGCAGGATTCCGGTCAGAGACCTTGCTGGCCTCTTCTGCAGGCGCCGAATTTGGCAGCGAGGTCCAGAAGGGCTTCGTCACTTTCGCGCGCGGCAGCCACCTGTACCCCACCGGGCGAGCAGGGTATGACCACCGTGGGCACACCCGCCAAGCTGAACGGCGCAGTATAACGCAGCAGGTGCTTGCGGATTACTTCGACTGACCTGACCTGGCTCGAACCGGCGACGAGTTTCGCATACGGCGCGCAGGGCAGCATCACCAATTCATATGTGGCGAATAGATCGTCCATTCGGGCCCGGAATTCGGAGTGACGGCGGCGGAGCGTTGCAATCTCTTCCACACTGAGGCTCGCGCCCCACTGAAGGCGCTCGCGGATAGGCCGCTCGATGTGTTCGAAGTTGCCGGCATGCAACTGCGCTGCTTCAGAAGCCTGGAGTGGGGCGAAGATCTCTACGGCCTCTGCCC
>JAJZNH010000259.1 GCA_021811745.1 Acidobacteriota bacterium | reverse complement strand
AGCGGCGATCCATCTTGCCTCCGACGGCGCCTCCTTTGTGACTGGCCAGACGCTGGTCGTCGATGGAGGCTTCCTGGCCAGCGGCGTGAATCAATAATCCCCGATCGCGACCGGAAGATAAAACCACCAGCACACCGAAGCAGAGCTGTGAATGGAGAGTTGTGATGGAAAGTATTCGTGGAGTTGCCTGCAAGATGTGGATTCATTCGCCGAGATTCCTTCTTCCTGGCCTGCTGGCAGCCTTCGCATTCACACCCGCATCAGCGCAGACAGCCCGCTCGGCTCACATGTCGCATGCGGCGGCCGTCGCCCGCGCCCGCCAGATCGTCGCAAGGATGACGCTGGATGAGAAGATCACCGAGTTGCACGGGATTCACGACGCGGCAAGCTTCCGCGTCGTGCCCGGCGTGCCGCGGCTTGGGATTCCCGCGCTGCACATGACCAACGGCCCGGCCGGCGTGGGGCCGGGCGGAGCGGGTCCGCAGAAGCCGGCGACCGCAATGCCGGCTCCCATTGCGCTGGCCGCGACCTGGGATCCGGGCCTCGCCTACCTTTATGGGAAGACCGAAGGCGAAGAGACACGCTCGCTGGGCAGCCAGCTCTTCGAGGCGCCCGACGTGAACATTGCGCGCCAGCCGCAGGGCGGGCGCGACTTCGAGAGCTTCGGCGAGGATCCTTATCTCGACTCGCGCATCGTCGTGGCCGACATTGACGGCATCCAAAGCGCGGGCGTGCTGGCGAATGTGAAACACTACATCGCCAACAATCAGGAGGACCAGCGCCACAGCATCGATGAGCAGATCGGCGAGCGCACCCTGCGGGAAATCTATATGCCGGCCTTCAAAGCGGCGGTCCAGGAGGCGCATTCCGCATCGGTGATGTGCGCCTATCCCAAGGTGAAGGGGCTCTACAACTGCGAGAACACCCCGTTGCTCACGGACGTGCTGAAGAGGGAGTGGGGATTCGATGGATTCGTGCTCTCCGATTGGGGCGCGACGCACAGCACCGTCCCCAGTGCGCTGGCGGGCCTCGATCTGGAGATGCCCACCGGCCGCTATTACGGAGACGCACTCAAGGAAGCAGTCGAATCCGGCCAGGTTCCTGTTTCGGTGATCAATGAGAAGCTGGTGCGTCGCTTTGCCAAGATGATCGAGTTCGGCTTGTTTGGGCTTCAGGCCAGGTCCGCTCCGATTCCCGTTCTGGCTCATGGCGCGATTGCACGTAGGATCGCCGCGCAGAGCATGGTGCTGCTGAAGAACGAGGGCGACCTGCTGCCGCTCGACACAGCTCATCTGCGGTCCATCGCCTTGATTGGCCCTTACGCCGTGCGCGCCGAAACCGGAGGCGGCGGCAGCTCCCACGTGATTCCGCTTTACACCATCACGCCCTACGACGGACTCGCCTCCGCCGTGGCAGCCAGGGTTAGGGTCCTTGATGGCAACGACATTGACGCAGCCGTTGCCGCGGCCAGGCGCGCATCCGTGGCAATTGTGATGGTCGGCGATCAGGATACCGAAGGCCGCGACCAGAGCCTTGAACTGCCGGGTACGCAGAATCAACTGGTCGAGGCGGTCGCCAAGGCGAATCCCAAGACGATCGTGGTCGTCAAGAGCGGCTCCGCGATTCTGATGCCGTGGCTGGCGGACGTTCCGGCAGTGCTCGAAGCCTGGTATCCCGGCGAAGAAGACGGCCATGCGGTTGCCGACGTGCTGACCGGCAAGGTGGATCCATCAGGCAAACTGCCGCTGACGTTTCCCGCGAACGTGGACGATACAACGGCCAAAAATCCCGATGAGTATCCCGGCGTGGATGGCGTGGTGAAATACACCGAAGGGCTGGATGTAGGCTATCGCGGTTACGCCGCTCGCCACATCACGCCGCTCTTTCCCTTCGGATTCGGCCTTTCCTACACGCAGTTCAGTTTCGGCGGCCTGAGAGTGAGCCGGAAGCCGGGCAGCAACAGCGCGACCGTCAGCTTCAAGGTGACGAACACGGGCAAGGTCGCCGGCGCCGAGGTGGCCCAACTCTATCTTGGCTTTCCGCCGATCGCCGAGGGCAACGAGCCGCCTATTCAGTTGAAGGGCTTTCGCAAGGTGATGCTGAACCCCGGAGAGTCGAAGACGGTCGAGCTGCCGCTCGACGCGCATTCCTTCTCTTATTGGTCGCAACAGGCTCATGCGTGGAGGGTAGCGCCCGGCACCTTCGAGGTTATGGTAGGAGACTCATCGGCCAACACGCCACTGAAGGCTTCGATTACGGTAAAGTAGCTCCGGCTGCGCTCTTCGCGGGGAGGCGCACGACAAACCGCGTGCTTCCCGGCTCGGAGTTCACTTCGATCCTGCCGCCAAACTTCTGCGTCACAATGCGATGGACAATCTCCAGCCCCAGGCCGGTGCCGGAGCCCTGCGGCTTGGTCGTAAAGAATGGTTCGAAGATATGCGGAAGAACATTGTCCGAAATCCCCGCGCCATGATCGGCGATACTCACCGCCAGCCACTCCGGCTCGGTCCAGGTTTCAATCACGATCTGCGCCTTCTCCGGAGAGGCGTCCACGGCGTTGTCGATCAGGTTCGTCCACACTTGGCTGAGCGCGGAGCCGCGCGTGAAAATCGTTGACGGCGAGGCGGCAAACTTCTTCTCCACCGTAATCTGCTTGCTGCGCAGTTTGTGGCCGAGGATGGTAAGCGTGCTTTGCAGGCTGTCATGCACATCCAGTTCCCTGCCCACCGTGCGCTCGTCGTAGGAAAACTTCTTGACCGCCATCACCAGGTCCGAGATGCGGGCGATGCTTTCTTCGATCGCGCACACCTGCGATACGCTCGAAACCAGCGCTCCCAGCCAGTTCAGCGCGTCGGAAAAATCGGGGGCATCGAAGTACTCCTGAGCGCAGCGCAGTTCTTCGCGGTCGAAGCCCATGCCGACCAGCACCGGCGCAATCGTGTATGCGTTTTCCACGCCGGCGCTCGTCAACCACTCGCCCATGGCCTCTTCGGCGTCTGACTGTTCCAGGCTGCTCATGGCCTTCAGGCGGCAGCCACGCAGCGCGTGTTCCAGCAATCCCTTCACGCACTCCAACTGGACCGCGGTCTTGGGCTTGTCGCTGTTGCGCAGACTTAGCTCCTGCAGGCGCAGCAGATTCTCGCGCAGTTGGCCGGCGGCGCGCTTGGCCGCTGACCCGGGGTTGTGCAGCTCGTGCATCAGGCCGGCCGCAAGCGTGCCCAGCGACACCAGCTTTTCACGATGCAATGCCTCCACCTGGTAGGCCTGCACCCGCTGCGCCGCATCGGCAAGCACCACTTTGCGCGCCGCCGGGCACCGGGACAGCAGATCCCAAAATCCCTGCTCGGGAATCCGAACCAATTGTGAATCCCGAGCGGCCATAATCACGAATGGCGAATGGGTCTTGCCGGTCAGCAGCGGCACCTCGCCAAAGCCGTCGCCGGCGCGCGCCAATCCTACCAGAATCCGCGATCCGTCCGGCTCCGGGCGCTCCGCGCGCACCTCGCCGTCGAGCACCAGCCAATAGAATCGCCACGGCTCCGCAGGTTCCACCAGCACGGCACCTTGCCCGGCGGTCACGCGCTCCACCTGGTCAACGCCTCCTAACGCGGCTAGCTCCGCCACCGGATCGGAGCCGGCAAAGAGACGAGTCCGACACAGGACATCCGCAACCTCCCGCAGGGGGATGGATTCGACCTCGATGAGTTTTCCATCCCGATCCATCTCCTCTTTTCAACC
>JAJZNH010000387.1 GCA_021811745.1 Acidobacteriota bacterium | reverse complement strand
GGGGGCCAGCGGTTGGGCGAGCGGCACCGCCGCCTCGTGCAACTGGCCGGTGTGGTCCTCGTCGGAGTTGAGCGTAGCTACGGGAAAGTGCACGTCTTTGTTTTCGACGCGAATCCGCTCCCAGTTCAGCGAGGAGGAGATTTGTAGCGGAATGAGCGGCAGCGGGGCGTTGCTGTTGTTGCGGACAGTCAGAAGGGCACGGACGGCGATGTAGCGCGCGGCGGGGCGCAGGTGTACGTCCATGTCGAAGTCAGTGAAGGCGACGGCCTCGCGCTCGGCGTCGGTCGCGATAGGCTCGGGCGCCAGCGGCCGCGTTGAATCCGGGCCGGCCTGCGTTGAGGTTTGGCCGTTCTCGTCGGTGGATCGCGAGAAGATGACTTGGCCGGGCGCCTCGGGCTGCTGCGTATTGGACAGAGAAGCGAATTGTAGCGGTGCGGGCGGATTGCTGATCTGCGCTGCGGCGGGCAAGACCGTGAGGGCAACAGCGGCCAACGAAACGGCCACAGCCCGCACAAAGAAAAACTTCATGAACCCAGGCCTTTCTGCTTTTGTGGTTTGGACGCTTTGGCAGCTCCGGAGAGAGCCGCGGCGGCCGTGCGGGCGGCGTTGCGGCGCTGGCGGAAGGCCTCATAGAGCACCACCGCGCCTGCCGTCGCGACGTTGAGCGAACTGACGCCCCCGGCCATCGGGATGCGCAGCAGGAAGTCGCAGGAGCGGCGGACAAGTTCGTGCAGGCCGGCGCCCTCACGGCCCAGCACAATGACGCAGTCGCCGGTCAGGTCGAACTGGTCGTACGCGGCGGAGCCGCGCTCGTCGAGACCGATGATCCAGAGATTCTGGCGCTTAAGGTCTTCCAGGGCCCGGACCAGATTCACGACGCGGGCAATGCGCAGATGCTCGGCGGCGCCGGCGCTGGCCTTGAGGGCGGCTGGACTGAGCGGGGCGGAGCGGCGCTCGGTAAGGATGACGCCGTCTACACCGGAGCCGTCGGCCACGCGCAGGAGCGCGCCAAGGTTTTGCGGGTCTTCAATGCCGTCCAGAGCAAGAAGGAGCCGGGACGAGTGGCTGTTGGCGCCTGATGTTGCAGTCGTGGTTCGAGATGTGTCCGGCGCGAAGAGATCTTCGATCGAGAGGAACTCCTGGGAACGGACAAAAGCAACGACACCCTGATGGGCGGAGGTCTTGGCCAGGAACGTCAATTGCTCGCGCCGCTCCTGGCGTACCCTCACGCCCGCCTCGCGGCAGGCCGCCACCAGGCGGTCAAGGCGGTCGTCTTGCCGCTCACGGGCCACCAGCACGTGGTCGAAGCGGCGGCGCCCGGCGCGCAACACCTCTTCCACCGGGTGCAAGCCGTACAGAACTTCCATAAGATTAGTGTAGATGGCGGGCGCCTGAGCGGACACTTTTGCCCCGGCGAATTCCTTCCGGCTGATCTCTTTTTTCAGGCAGGCGGGAGACCGTCTGATTCCTGACGAAATTTTTCCATATGCGTTCAATCAACATTTTTGTCGTCTCACGAAGGCTTTTGTCGTCTAATAGAGCATGATGACTTCCGCGTTCATCAAGCCATTCATTACAATGCGTTCCGTAACCGCGGCAGACGAGCAGGCGCGGCAGGAGAGCCTGACAGTAGCCCGCGGGCTAAAGCGCCAGGAAGCAGGTCTGCTCGATCAGTTGATTATTCGCTATCAGCACCGGCTGATGCGCTATTTGCTTTTTTTGACCAGCAACCGCGAGATGGCCGAGGATCTGTTTCAGGAAGTCTGGATGCGGGTGCTGGTGCGCGGCGCGCAGTTCAACGGCAAAGCGCGTTTTGAGACCTGGCTGTTTACAATCGCCCGTAACCTTGTGATCGATCAGCGGCGCAAGCGGACGATGTGCAGCCTCGACGAACTGTTCGAGGCGGGAGGAGAAGACGACCGGCCCTTGAGCTTTGATGTGGCGACAGGAGAACCAACGCCCTTTGACCTCTTCTCGAACCTCGAAGACCGGGAGAGAATTACGGCGGCGCTGCTCGAATTGGACACGCTGCACCGCGAGGTGCTGGTGCTCCGCTTCCACGAGGAGATGTCGCTCGAAGAGATTTCAAAGGTGACGCGGGCGCCGCTCTCGACGGTAAAATCAAGACTCTACCGGGGAATGGCGATGATGAAGCCGAAGCTGGAAGGCGATTCTCTTCGCTAAACAGGAGGCTTTGTGAAGACCGCAGGAATGTCTGGTGGCATGACGAGCACAGGTACACGTGCAGGGGGCAATGCCGATTTGCTGGCCTCGCTTACCGGCAATCAAGCTGACCGGGAACGTGCCGTGGCCTACCGCACCCGCAGGGTGGTGATGGCCTCGGCGGGGGTCATGCAGGACCAGAAAGCCGGCCAGAGGCGGAATCGCGCCGTGGCTCTGGCGGCCATTGTGCTCGTGGTGCTGATATTGGGGCCGTTTGCGTGGCGTGTGGCGGATGATCTGGTTGGCGGCGGCCACCTGACCGATCTGACCACCCAATTCAGCCTTTGGGTCTGCATCTTTCTGCCCGCAGTCGTGGCGGCCGTGCTGGTAGCCGGCTGGGCGCGGAAAAACTCCTGACTTTCCAAGGGTTTAGCCGATCTCAAGAGCAACCTTAAAGAGTGGCGCTTCTGGTGCGTACCCCCGCGCAACTTCTATTCTTCTATTCCCGTCCATTAAAAAGAGGATTAAGCTGAGCTTAATCTTTGATGAGGCGTTCCGGGGGAGGGATCGCCGATGGTTGATCCGCAATCTATTTCAGTGAACGAAGATGAGCGTTGGTTTCCGGTTTGGTCGATTGTTGCCGCCGCCTTGGCATTTCTGGGGATGGAATACTATCTCTGGATGGTGGCGCCGGAGCACCGGCACCATCCGCCCTCGGCCTTGGGCTTTCGTATCTACTTCAACCTTTCGTGGGGCATTCTGCTCGCGCTCTACTTCCTGATGGTCGGTTACATCAGCAAGGACGCGCCGCGCAGGGGCATGAGCGCGCGATTCTGGATGGTGGTGTGTTTTGTGATGCCGGGAGGCATCGGCGCGGTTCTTTACTTTCTGCTGCGCCAGCCGGAGGTTTCCCGCTGCCCGGCGTGTCGAACACATGTGCAAAGCGATTTCCACTTCTGCCCGCAGTGCAATTATCAGCTTACGGCCAGTTGCGGCAACTGTTTCCGCAGCGTGCGCATCACCGATCAGTATTGCACCCGCTGCGGCCACGAGCTGGCAGGCGATCACTTGCCGGCGCGGCTGCGGGTGATTGCCGAGTAGGCTCCGTGTGATCCCGCAGCGGTGGTCAAGTGCTGCGCTGAACTGCAGCGAGAGGCAACGTCCAGGGCCGAACACTAAGCAGAAGATGCCGAACAAGGGTAATGGATTGACCCATGCGGATACCTCCTCCTACAATCAAGGCTCCGGTGTGCATGCCCATCTCCGCCCTGATCATCGACGACGAACAGTTGGCCCGCGAAGAGCTCAGGTATTTGCTGAATGCAGTGGGTGGCGTGGAAGTGGTGGGTGAAGGAGCTAACGGCATCGAAGCCGTTAACCTGATTGAGGAATGCCGGCCCGACCTCGTCTTTCTCGATGTGCAGATGCCGGGGCTGGATGGCTTCGCGGTGCTGCAACGGCTGATGGAACGCCACCATGCCAAAACAGGGACCGGGGGTGAAGCGGCAGCCGTGCCATTGCCGCAGATCGTCTTTGCCACCGCATACGACCAGTACGCCGTGCGCGCCTTTGACGTGAATGAC
>JAJZNH010000323.1 GCA_021811745.1 Acidobacteriota bacterium | reverse complement strand
ACCGAACGGGCGCGGCGCGATCAGGCCTGGGTCGATTCGCTTGGCGTGAAGAACTTGGCTGAGCTGCGCAAATTGCCCGCCAGCAAGCTGCTGGAAGCTGCGCAAAAGAGCCGCTCCATGTATTTCTCGCCCGTGGTCGACGGCGAGTTCCTAACGGAGCCGGTTCCTGAGACCTATGCCGCCGGCCAGGAGGCCCACATACCGGTCATTATCGGCTGGAACCGCGACGAGCGCGCCGGCACGCTTTCCAGGGGGATGACGGCAAGCAAGTGGAAGGCATTCGCCGAAGAGCAGTACGGAAAGCAGGCCGGGCAGTTTCTCGCAGCGTTTCCGGCTGACAGCGATGCGCAGGCAATGCGGTCAGCCGACCAGTACACCACTGAGAATTTCATTGCCCTGGGTGCTTGGAGATGGGTGGAGGCTCAGGCCGGCACGGGTCGCGCGCCGGTCTATCGCTACCGCTTTGACCGTCCAGCGCCGCCCGAGGCAAACCATCCCCAGGGTATATACGCTTTCCACTCCGATGAACTCGAATATGTCTTCGGGACGCTTGATGTTCGGCACGGAGCCACCTGGCAGCCGGAAGATCGCACGTTGAGCGAGCAGATCGTGAGTTACTGGACGAACTTCGCCCGCACCGGCGATCCCAACGGAAAAGGCCTTCCAGATTGGCCTCGTTTCGACACGGACAAGGAGTTGATTCACTTCAATACTCCCATCACCACAAGTCGAGACAAGAACAGCAGGCAATTCGAATTTCTCGTTAAGTACGGCGCGGCGTCGCACTGACGCTGGGCGCCTCATGCTGCTGGGGGCACCCGTCAATGCAAACGACGCGAGTTGTGAGGGAGAAATTTTGCAGGGGCTGCCGCCCTCACTCATTTTGCGGTGTTTATGGCTGGTTGAAGTTCCGCACGCGGCAGGCAGGCGTGCCCTGTTACAAGACCGCGCTCGCATCGAGCTTCCGGTAAGCCACTAAAGCCAGAGGACCGCATGGCTCGCGCAGGTATCCGCAGAAGCCTGCTCGGTGAGCGTCTCAGCCAGCTCGAAGCCGTGGCGGGCAAAATAATAGGCCGCGCCGTGGACGCGCTCCTGCAAAGTCCCGCCGGGAAACAGCGCCTGGCAGATGGATTCGGCATGGCGGCGCAGCGAGGTTTCGCGCTGCAGTTGGAAGTTGGCCGCCAGCCGGCGCAAGCGGTTCATCTGGTAGCGCATCTTGCTGGCCGCAGTCTGACCGGCACGGCCCAGGCCGGCGTCCTGCGCCTGCATCCATTCGAGCAGAGGCGTCAGTTCCGCATCGAGGGCTCCGCCAGCCGCGGCAATCTTCTTCTTCGCCTCCGGCGGCATGGCGCGGGCTGCCAGAATCTGTGTCAGCGAGTCCTGGTTCTCTGCAAAGATGCGTTCCGGCGTAAGCTCGTGGCGGGCCAGCAGCTCCGCCACCGCCGGCTCAATCAGCGTGGCTGAAAAGCGCGGCTGCACCGGCGTGGCCCGGCCCAGAATGTGCTCATAAACCACGCCGGACTGGGCAAAGTAAGCCACCTCTGCTGGTCCGCCGATTACCAGCGATGTGGAGAGCAGAAAATCCTGAAAGACCGGCCGCAGTAGCGCCGAGGGTGAGATACGTTCGGGCTCCGCGTCCAGAATGCCCAGCAGATCGCCGGTCGAGTAGCTTTGCCGCCCAGCCTGCCAGATTCCATTGGGCTCGGCAGCGCTGGGGGCGATGCGCTTGAGGGCCAGCCGCGCACCGGTGTTCCCGTCAACGAGGAAGAGCGTGCTGGATTGCGGAGTAACAGCCACCTGGGTGTGATATCGGGCGGCGGCAAGGGCGCCGTTGCGATCGATAAGAGCGGCGTGCAACTCGTCGGCGCGCTCCAGCGCGGCGCGCAGCACAGGCGCGCCCATGCGGTGAAATGCTCGGCTGCTGGCATCCAGCACCAGCAGGCCCTGCGCGGCAAAGGTCTTCGCGTAAAACTCGGCAAATGCCTGGGCGAAGGTGCGGCCCGGCTTGTAGGCCGCGGCCAGCGCCTCCATGGCGTCGGAATAGCCCAGGAGCTCCCAGGCCTGCTCGATCAGCGGCGTGATGGACTCATCGATGATCAGGCCGCCCACGGGGCGCGCAGGTGGAGGATCCGCCGCGCCGGTTGCCGGGGAATAGACCAGCTTACGCAACTCGCGCCGCGCCGGAAAGGTGACGTGGTTGATCTCGGCGAAGTCATGATCCTCGCTGGCCAGCCAGAAGATGGCGGCGTGGGGCTGGCCGGCCGCCGTGGCCTGACGGGCGCGGGCGATGGCGGTGGCGGCTTTGAGCGGCGTATAGAGCGGCCCGCCGAGGAGCCCTACCTGCTGCCCGGTCACAACCGTTCCCGCGCCCTGGCGCAGCGCCTCCAGAACCGGAACCGCCTCCGGAGAAGGATTCTGCTCGGCCAAAAGGCGAACCAGCTCCGGCCGATGCGCGGGGGCCGGCGCGGTATCTGCTGTGGCAAGCCAGCCACCGGAAGAGGGCAGGGAAGAATAAAATGGTCGGACCGCCGCATTGCCTTCGCAGAAGTCCAGGTAGAGCCGATTCAGGCCCGGCGTCACGGTGATGGGATAATGTTCTGCGGTTAACAAGTCGTTCACTTTCTCTTTGTCTGCTTCACAGGGAGGTTTCCGCGCTGGACAAAAGCGGAAGTTCGGCTGTGTTAAGGATGCCATGCCGGGCAGCATCGATGCACCGGAGCTGAAAAAACAACGTTACCGGAACTCAATGCGTATACTCTTCTTGACTGAGCTTTTAGATAAATCCGGAGGTCGCAATGCCCAAGAAGGCGAAGGCCGCGAAGACTGTCGCAGCCGGTAAGGAGAATGCTGCAAAGCCCGCAGCGGCAAAGGCGCTGAGGAAGAAAAAGCCTGTGAAGGCATTCCGTTCCGCCATGGTCGAGGAGGCGGCACAGGTGCTTAGCTCCGAGGTGGTCTATGAAGGACCGCTCTTTCGCATCGTTCACGACAAGCTGATCGAACCCGGCGGCCGCGCCAGCGAGCGCGACATCGTCCGCCACAATGGAAGCGCGGTCATTCTGGCCATCGACAGCTCCAAGAGCAAGAAGAACCCCTGGATTGTGGTGGAGCGCCAGTACCGGCATGCAGCCGGCCAGCTTCTGTGGGAATTGCCTGCCGGCTCGCTGGAACCCGGGGAAGATCCCTTAGAAGGCGCAAAGCGCGAGCTTGCCGAAGAGACCGGTTACCGGGCAAAGAAGTGGAAGCAGTTGGTGGAGTACTATGCCAGCCCGGGCTTTCTAGGCGAGTCGATGAAAATCTTTCTGGCCGAGGGGCTGGTGGCCGGCAACGCCAACCCGGAGCAGGATGAGCATATCGAATTCCGCCTGGTTAAGCTCTCCGACATACTGAAAATGATCGATAAGGGTGCGATTTTGGACGGCAAGACGCTCACCTGCGTGCTCCTGTATGAGCGGTTGGTGGCTGGCAGGCGCAAGAAATGAGACGTGGGCGTAAATATGTTGCAGCCGAGACGTATACGGCTCTGCAACTGGAGCATCTCATTTTGTGGATAGCTTTCCACCGAAGCCAATCAACCTTTCGCCTTCACTTCACATCCTAAGATTCATTGGCGGGCGATCTCCTCGCCCACCAGATTCCCAAGAGTTCAAAAAAGGAAGGCAGGAGCCTGTGGCTCAGTACAAAGGTAAGGTTAAGTGGTTTAACAACGCCAAAGGTTACGGATTCATCGGACGTGAAGACGGACCGGATGTA
>JAJZNH010000391.1:1763-3763 GCA_021811745.1 Acidobacteriota bacterium | reverse complement strand
TGATATCTCCTACCTATAACCGTGGCTGTAGAGGACGTACAGGGGGATGATAATGAGCGATCTTTCACGAAGGCGCTTTCTCGGTTGGTCGAGCGCAACTTTGCTGACCGGCGCGACAGCTCCGTTAACGGGCGCCCAGACGGCGGCAAGTTCGACTGCAGGCAAAGCGGCCCAGATAGACTCCGCAATTCGCTCGCGGCAGAATATCGTGTGTTTCATGCCCGATGAACTGCGGGCGGATGTCCTGTCATGCTATGGCAACGGCATTGCGAAGATGCCTAACTTCGACCGGCTCGCTCGCGAGGGTGTGCTTTTTGAAGAATGCCACGTTGCTTATCCCATCTGCGGAGCTTCGCGCTGCTCGATGCTGACCGGCTGGCCAACGTCGGTGCGTGGGCATCGATCGCAGATGTATTTTCTGCGTCCGGACGAGCCCAATCTCTTTCGCGATCTGCGGAAAGCAGACTACGACGTCCTTTGGGCTGGGAAGAACGACGCGCTGGCTGCGCGCACGTTTGACGACTCAGTAACAGCGTGGGACCTGGAAAGAGAGTTTGAGGGCGGCAGTTTTCCGCATGCCAGATCGGCTGCCCGTCGCGAGGCGGTCAAGCCGCCCGGTCCGCTCACCTTCATCAGCGATATTCCTCCAGGCGATCGCCGTCAAAGCGGAGACTATCGCATTATTGAAGCGGCAAAACGCGTGCTCGGCCGGCGCGAGCCCGATAGGCCGTTCTTTCTCTTTCTTGCGATGGGTTCACCCCATCCGCCCTATAACGCTCCCGAAGGCTTCGCCGGATTGCATGACCCGGCGGACGTGAAGAATCTTTTGCCGACCAACTTGCCTAATCGCCCAAAACATCTCGAACGCATGCTTCAGGTCTACGGCCTTGACACGGTTTCGACCGATGTTTACCGCAAGATTCGGGCTACCTATCTCGACAAGACCGCCTATGTAGACTGGCTGCTTGGCGAGCTGATGGATGCGATGGAGCGCACCAACCACACGGCAGACACGTCGCTGTTTGTCATATCGGACCACGGCGATTACGCGGGCGATTTTGGCTTGGTGGAGAAGTGGCCTTCCGGCATGGAACGCTGCCTGACGCATGTGCCGTTGATTGCGCGTGTGCCGGGCGGCAAGGCTGGCCATCGCGTGGCAGAACCGGTTGAACTTTTCGACTTTATGGCCACAACGCTGGAGCTTGCGGGCACCCAGGCCAGCCATACGCACTTTGCGCGATCTTTAATGCCGCAGATCCTGGGCGGCCCGGGGGATCGCGAGCGCGGCGCATTTACAGAAGGTGGCTTTAACACGTATGAGCCTCAGTGCTACGAGCCGGTTCCGGCCAGGAACTCCTGGTACTACGACCGACTTCATTTACAGATCGCGGAACCAGAGACCGTCTCGCGAGTGGCTGCGGTTCGCACCGTCGATTACACCTTCGTCTCACGCCCGCAGGGAATCTCGGAGCTCTACTTGCGCAAGGATGATCCCGAGGAGCGCAACAACCGCTTCGGGGAAGCAGCGTATGCGGCTGTACAGCGCAGCGCCGAGCAGCGGCTCATGCATTGGTATGTGAACACCACCGGCATCGCGCCCATGAATCGTGATCCGCGTGGTTTAGCGGAGATTGTTCCCATGCCGGATTTTCCAAAGCACACCGCTGACCAGATTCTGGATTGATCGTCCAGGCTCTGCCGGTGTTGAATTCGTTACATTGGCCGCCGCATTCGTTACAGTTGCTGCAAACTCACACAGTTGCGGCGTTCCCCAACGCATCATGCGCTCGCTCTCCATCGGGCTGTAGACTGAATCGGAATTTCACGAACCAGTCATCTGAGTCAGCCGCTGGAAGATGGCGCCGTGACGAGAAGGCAAGAAGAACGGGCCAGGTCTTTGACCTGCTTGAACCAGAGATGGCTTTGCCGCGCAAGCCGCGCCCTTGCCGTGGCTGTGGCTGACAGACGTTACTCCAACATACTGGGCACGGCTCCGCTGC
>JAJZNH010000391.1:0-1753 GCA_021811745.1 Acidobacteriota bacterium | reverse complement strand
TTCCCGGACCGAATCCGACCGCGCCGCATTGAATACCGTTGGCAAACGTCGTAGGGGTGCCGTTGAAATCCTCCACGATGGCGCCTGAGAAACCGGGAATATGAGTTCCTGGGTGGTCATAAGCAAAGCCGGTAAGGCCGATGCCTGACTTCTGCAGATAGTCTAGAAATGCAAGTGCCGCTGAAGGCGTGTTGGCATCGCAGTAGAACGACGAGCCAATGAGAGTGCTCCACTCCGTAATGATTACGGGGGCAATATTGGAAAGATTGCCAAACTTCGTGACCCATGTTGCCTGTTGTTCATCGGTGGCGCTGTGGAAGTAGGGATGAGAGGCATAGGCAACCTGGTTGAGAGGATCTTTTAGCGCGGGCGCCCCATCAAGATGCTCCGCATACGCAAGGCCGTCGGCGACGACGACATTTTTTGAGCCTGTGGCGCGGATGGCACTGATGGCGGCATTCATTGCATTGGCCCAGGCAGCCCAGTTTGTGGCATTAGGAGCAGGCTGGGGCTCGTTCATGATCTCGTAGAGAATGCCGGTGTCGCCGTTGAAGGCAGGGGCCAGTTCCTGCCAGACGCGTATGGTGGCTGCATCCGGCAGCGGTGTTGGACTTGTCTCACCGCTCTGCTTTTCGTCCTGCACGCTCACGATGACGTTGAGTCCGGCGGTACGCGCCTGTTTAATGCCGTTCTCCACTGTGGCAACAAAGCTGGACGTATAAAGACTATTTTCCGGGTCAAGTCCCGGTTGCGAGACCTGAAAGCGCACAGTATCCGATCCCCAGGACTTCATGGCGGCGAGTTCCGTGACGCTGAAATCGCTATAGGCAGTGGCATAGTTGCCCTGCTGAGCTGCGGGAGGCGCCACGAAGGCGACACTGACAACGCCATGTGGCGTCCATTCGACTCCATCGCGCATGAGATGGTTTCCCGACACCGTGACTTTGCCAACATTTTCCTGCGGCGGAGTTGTCGAGAGGTTAGACGAGGAACCGCCCGATCCTCCACATCCCAGGAGTAAGAAGAGTGTGAGATACGCAAATGTTGCAACCGCTTTGGGAAAAGCGTGGCGCTCCAGAGTCGATCGCTTTGAGGGCTCTATTGTGCGGCTCATGATTCGAATCACCGTTGATGGCACGAACATTAACGGATGTAAATTCTGCACAAATCATACTGTACCTTCCCGGATTCTTGAGTCCGGGACTCTGGCGCGTACCCCAGGCCGGTCAGCGGCCGGCTGGACTCAGCGGCGCCAGATGCTTGGTGTTCTGGTAGGTGTAGGTAATACGGTGGATGACGGTGACCGTCGAGAGCACGGCCAGCACCCACAGCACCGGGGCCATCACTCCCCAGCGGTTGAAGAGCGCGCCCAGGATGATGAGCACGATGCGCTCGGGCCGCTCCATGAATCCCACCTTGCACTGCCCGATCAGCGCCTCGGCGCGGGCGCGCGTATAGCTCACCATGAGCGATGTGACCATCACGAACGCCACCAGCACCACGTATCTGAACCGGTTGATGCGCCCGTAGTAGACCAGCAGTCCGAAGAAGAGCACCACGTCGGAGTAGCGGTCGATCACCGAATCGAAGAATGCCCCGAAGACCGTAACCTGATTGTTGCGCCGCGCCACGCGCCCATCCACCATGTCGAAGATGCCGGCGCCGATGATCACCAGCCCGGCATAGAGGAACATCCGGACCCCGTTATAGGCGTTGGCATGGCCAAACAGAAAGGCCGCGGCGATATTGATGA
>JAJZNH010000347.1 GCA_021811745.1 Acidobacteriota bacterium | reverse complement strand
CCGTGGTCCTCGACCATGCCGCTCCAGAAGAGGACCTTGCCGCTGTCGTCGGTGGCTTTCAACTCCAGCCAGCAGTCGAAGGCGTCCACTGTGCCGCCAGGGAAGAAGTGGCCCACGCCGAGGGTGCGGACGACGACATCGACGCGGGCGGTTTCGCCGGGAACGACGGTTCCCTCAACGCGATTGAGCGGGGCGGTGACGGGGGCAATGTTCATTTCGCCGGTCATGCCCGTAATCTGGCGTTCTTCTTCTTCGCCGACGGCAAAAGTGGTTTCTGACTGCATGGGCGACGCGGCGGAGGCCTGGACGATGCGGTTGCTGCCGGATTCGGGCGAGACGGCAAAGATGTCGACGCTGACTTTGTGATCCTGGAGGAAGCGCTCCGTGTCGTCGAGTTGCGTTTTGTCTTTGTTCACAAAGGGCAATGCCGTGTTGGCGGCAATGAAGCGATGCGAATGAACAAACCCGTTTACATTGCCGGCATCGCCGGAGGGAACCATCGGCATGTGGCAGTCAACGCAGTTCTCCGGATGGGGCGGATAGTAAAATGAGCGCGCTCCGAATCCTGAAACGCCGCTGGCCTGCCAGTTATCGTAGTCATCGAAGCCGCGCACCCAGCGGTAATGATTCACCGGCACGTCGAGGTGGACCTTGTGGCACGCGGAACAAAACTCCGCCGGGTTGTTCTTCATGAACGGCTTTAGAAACGTACGGCGATGCGGCTCAGGGTCCTCTTCAATGAGGAAGTCGATGACTTTGCGCAGCGCCGGGTTTTTGGTGTCGACCAGCTTGAACAGAGGGGGATACTCGATGGTGTAGCTCCCGTTGCCCATGGTGCTGCGCACCGCGCGAATGGAGTGGCAGACCATACAGCCGATGCCGGCCTGCGCTTCGGGCGTGTGGATGCGGTCTTTTATCGGCGTGTTGAAGTTGCCGGGAAAGAAGAGCGCTGCATCGTGGCAGCCCGCGCACCATTTGGAGGCCTGTACGCCGTCGACATCCTGCATGTAGACGATGGCCTGACGATACCACTGATTATTGAACGACGAGAAGTGATGGGCAGAGCTATTCCACTGGCGGTAGATGTCGGCGTGGCACTGTTTGCATGCCGAGGAGTCGAGAAAATAATCCTGGGGAACGGTTTTGCCGGTGGAAGTCTCCGCGGAACTGGGAAAGAACTCGCTGTCGGGTCCTGCGCCTTCCTGGTTCATGGAGGCTGGCGCGATGGAGGGGTTATGGATGGTGTACGTGCGTTGCCATGGCACGGTGCGCACCCACCAGGCTCCGGTAGCGACACCGGCGGCGAGAACCAGGCTGCACGTCAGCCGGGCAGAGTTGCGCAGAGGGGTGCCGCGCAGGGAACGGGACCATGCTGTCCGGCCGGTCCAGATAAAGAGCAGCATGGCGCAGCCGGCAATGGAAACGACTTCATGCGTATACAGAACGGGCCACATGTTGCGGCGTGCGCCGGTGAAGATGATGACCGCGCCCAACACTCCGCCGAGCAGCAGCACTGCCCAGCCGAGTTTCTCCCAGAGGCCGCGGCCGCGTATCAGGCGCGAGATCCACGGAAAAGCGAGCACGAGGAAGACCGCTCCCGCAAAGATATGGAGCAGGACGATGCACTCGTAGAATATGATGGCCGAAGGGAAGGCGAACAGATAGAGCGCGCTGGCCGCCAGGCCGATGGCCACAGCTATCAGGAACCGTCTCATTGACGCCTTGTCCAACTCCCGGGCAGAGTGGTATGGCTGCTGGGATCAGGGACCTCCATCCGACCTCGCTTCTGATCCAGCACTATCATTCTATGCGCCTGGTGTCAGGTCTGGCATCTAGCTTTTGTTGCGGCAGTCCGGCGCACACCGCCCTATGAGAGCGCTTCCCCAGGAATTCCGGTGCTTGCCGTTCGCGCGGATCTCCGGTGAGGAGAATGGTCAGCCCTGAGAATTGGATGCCCGGAGGCCAGCAAACCCCAGATCCGCTGCGGGTTAGCAGGCCGCTATCTTCGGCGGAATGAAAAACATCCCCTCACTCAGCCGCAAATGGCGGCGGCCGATAGCCGAATGCAGCGTCAACCACGGCGGCAACTCCCAACGCGATTTCATCTTCGAAGGGCATCGCCGCAATCTGCACTCCAATGGGCAAGCCTTCCGGCGATCTGCCTACAGGAACCACGGCGGCCGGGCAGGCCAGCGCGTTGAACCACTGCGTATATCGCACGGCGTCGAGATACTCAACCGTCTGGGCTTCGGCGTTCCATTTGCGCTCGCCGTGCCGGAACGCGGGAATACTCGCTACGGGGCAGAGCAGCACAGGATATTCCCGCATTGCGGACAAGGTCTCTGATCGCATCAGATCCAGCTCAGCCCATGCGTTCAGCAGCTCCGTCGCAGTTAAAGGCGGCGCCGATTCCGCGATGGCGAGAAATTCTCTGAAAATCGGGCTCAGTTGTTCCCGCTTGTCAAGAATCGCTGGCTCGTAAAACATTGCGCCACACTGCACAAAAAACTTCCACCACAGCTTGCGCAACGGCTCCAGCGTCTGCGGCCGAAATGGCTGAACGCGGAATCCCGCCCCGCGCAGGGCCTCCGCCGCGGCCTGAATTGCGGCACGCGTCTCCGGCGTAACCGGCGCGAGTCCGTCGTCCTCAAAATAGCCAATCGCTTGCCTGCGCAGTTCGGCCAGGCTCGGTTCGCGCAGCGGCAGAGGAGGACTGACTGGATCGTCCGGATCCTGACCGCCCAGCGTGCGGAAGAGCAGCGACACATCTTCGACGGTGCGCGCCATGGGACCGATGGCGCCGAGAATCGAAAACGGCCCCACGCATGGCGGCAGGTGGCCGCGCCCCGGAAAGCGCCCCGGCGTGGGCTTGAGCGAACAGATCCCGGTAAAGTGCGCCGGAACCCGCACTGAGCCGCCACTGTCGCTGCCCAGACCCGCGGCCGACATGCCTGCCGCGATGGCTGCCGATTCGCCACCGCTTGATCCGCCTGGAGTGCGCTCCAGGTCCCACGGATTACACGTCTGCCCGTGCAGCAGGTTCGCGGTCTCGTAGGCCATCAGGAACTCCGGGCAGTTGGTCGTGCCCAGTATCAGCGCGCCAGCCGCGCGCAATCGCGTCACCACAACCGCGTCCTCGCGCGGCGTATTGCCCTTTTTCAGCAGGCTGCCAATTTCACAACGCATATCGGCGGTAGCAATGGAGGATTTGACGGTGACTGGCAGCCCAAATAGGGAACCGTGTGGTTCCTGCGTTACGTCCATTCGCCGCGCTTCACGGCGCACGCGCTCCGCGTCGAAGTCCGCGAATGCGTTAAGCGCCGGATTTAGCCTTGCGATCTGCGCGATGTGCGCATCGGCGAGTTCAGCAACAGAAATCTGCCGGCTGCGCAGCAGCTTCAACTGCCGGATTGCCGGGGCTAGCACGATGTCCGCGCCGATTCCGCTCATGATTCCACCTCCGGAACCCACAGCCTCGGCGATTACCTCAAGAGGCATGGGCCGCTTGATGATAGTGTAAGTAGTCGAGTTAGAGCGGCCCCAGCATGCCTGGACCGGCGGCCGCGTCCCGTCACTTCGGCATTTCTGCCGAGTGGTCGTCTTTCGGAGTGGATGGAATCCACTGATATTTGAACTTGTGCACGCCGTCTGGAGCACCCGAGACGAAGCGATCGTTCCAGTTCAGCCGATATGAAAGCGCAGCGGCGTTGGACGGATATGCTTCGCTCTCCGGGTACGGATAAGCCGTCATTTCATGAAATGG
>JAJZNH010000702.1 GCA_021811745.1 Acidobacteriota bacterium | reverse complement strand
AGCGCTCAATCACGTGACCCGCATCGGCGATGGCCCGTGGGGACGAGAGCCCGAGGCTGAGTGGGGCACGTTCAATTCGAGCGAAGATGGCGCAACGGTCAGCCGTCCCATTCCGCCTGTCGCAGGCGATTACCGGCTCTACTACGCCGGCGTGCGCGATGCGGTTCTGGGCAAGGCCGGCGCACCTGTGGCGGCACGGGACGCATGGCGCGTGGCCCGCGTACTGGAGTGGGCGGTGGAGAGCTCGGAGCAACGCCGGGAGATTGTCTGCGAATGGAGCAAGGAGCCGCGGTAAGCCAGGGACCCTCCGACCTGGGAGCAGGGAAGCGTTTCTACCGTGCGCGCTCCGGCTCTTTTTCAGCCAGCGGCACCCAAAAGCGAAAACTGGCGCCCTTGCCGGGAACGCTGGATGCCTCGATTCCGCCGCCGTGGGCGATGAGAATCGCGCGGGCAATGGCCAGGCCCATTCCCGAGCCCTTGCCGGAAATCGAGCCGCGCTTGCCACGATAGAACTTCTCAAAGATGAGCGGCAGTTCGAGCGCATCGATGCCGGTGCCGTTGTCCTCGACGCAGAACTCGAGCCGGTCACCGGCGCGGCGGGTGCTTAGCGTGATGCGGGTGCCCGGCGGAGTATATTTGGCGGCATTTTCGAGCAGGTGCCGCAACACCCGGCCGATGAGGTGCGGGTCAAACCACGCGAGTTCATTCGATCCTTCCGCAGTAATGGTGACGCGGTGCGCAGCCAGCGCGGCTCGTGACTCTTCAACAGCATGATCAAGGATGGCGCGTGGGCGCTGGGGAATTGGGTGCACCTGCACTACATTGGCGTCGATTTCAGCCATCTCCACTGCGTCCCCGATCAGCAGATCCAGGCGGGCCGCTTCTTCGTCGATGACGGTTGCCAGGTCCCTGCGCCCAGCTTGATCCAGGCCTTCGTCCTGCTGCGTCAGCGTCGTCGCCGCGGCGCGGATGGAGGTCAGCGGAGTGCGGAGTTCGTGCGTCAGGGAGTCGATGAGGGCAGTACGCAGGCGTTCTCCCTCGCGCGCCGCTTCGATCCGCGCCGAGGCCTCGATGGCGATGGAGCGCGCCACGGCGATGGCCACCTGGGCGCTGATGGCCGCGGCGGCCTCGCGGGAGAGCGCGTCGGGCCGCCATGCCCAGGCGCCTACCTGTCGCAGGCCGAGCATCAATGGCATTCCAAAATATCCCTCGGCCGCGATGGAAATTGGATTGAGGGCTTGAGGCAGCGAGAGCAGTCCCGCCTGCACGCTTGCCGGCGCCTCGGCCGTCGAAGTGTAGAACCGGCCCTGGTCGCTGACATAGAGAACCACGCCGTTCAGCGCGAAGATGCGATCGATGCGCTGGGGAAGATCGTGGAGGAGCCGCTGCGCGTCCTCATAGAGCATCATCTCCTGGCTGAGCGCGTAGAGCCGCTCCACGTCGGCGCGGCGCTGCTCGGCCTGCCGGGCCTGCCGGCGCGCGCGCTCGGCCACCCGGCTCACCACCACGCAACTGGCGGCGAAGGCCAGCATTTCCACCCATTGCTGCGCGCCCTCCAGCAAAAAAGTGTGGTAGGGAGGAAGGAAGAAAAAATCGAAGGAAAGCGCGCAGAGCGCCGCAGTATAGAGCGAAAGCCGCACGCCGGTTTGGGAGGCGGACCAGACCACCAGCACCAGGAAAACCATCCCGGCGGTCGTGGAATTGGCGCGAAGACCAACCAGTATGAACGTGGTCAGCGCCACCGCCGCCGTGCCCGCCAGCCAGCGTAGAACATTGCCGGAATAGGAGCGTGTGTCCATCTCCGTCTCCACCGGAATGATAACCGGGTTGCGGGATGATGTAATCTCTCGTCAGAGATCAGGGGTCCGAGATCAGGGCTTAGGGATCAGGGAACGGCGAGCGGAGATCGTCAGTTGAGGAGGGGGCGGAGTTTTATGCCGGGCAGGATTCTGGTGATTGATGATGAGCCGCAGATTACACGCGTGCTGCGCGCTTCTCTGGCGGCGCAGGGCTATGATGTGCGCACCGCTAACGATCCCGAAGAGGGCCTGCGGGTCTATCGTGACTGGCCGCCGGACCTGGTAGTGACCGATTTGATGATGCCGGGGCTGAGCGGGGTGGAAGTCTGCCGCGCCATCCGCGCGCAGGGTGCGACTCCGGTGCTGGTTCTCTCCGTCCGCGAACATGAGCGGTCGAAGGTGGAGGCCCTCGATGCCGGGGCCGATGACTACGTAACCAAGCCCTTCAGTATCCAGGAACTGCTGGCCCGCGTGCGCGCCCACTTGCGCCGCGCCCCCGAGCGCACAACCGCGGCCATTGAGGCAGGCGATTTTGTGATTGATGTGAATGCCCACACGATCACGGTGCGGGGAAAGCTGATTCACCTGACTCCCAAGGAGTTTGAACTGCTTCTGCATCTGGCGCGCAATGCCGGAAAGGTCATGACCCACCGCGCGCTGCTCGCCTCGGTCTGGGGCGCCCAATCCGTTCATCAGCCGGAGTATCTGCGCGTGTTTGTCGGCCAGTTGCGCAAGAAGCTGGAGGGCGACACCGGCAAGCAATACATCCAGACTGAGCCATGGGTTGGCTATCGCTTCGTGCCCGAAGGATGGAGTGAAAGCGGGAGCTGACCAGGGATGCCCGCCACCTCTCCTTTCATCGCAGCACAATCCCTTATTTTTGAAGGGTCTTGCGAGCCTGTTTTTCCCCGGCTACGGTCCTTACGCATTCTTTAGGAAACCTTTTCGATACTCGAACTGGACACAAGGCAGAATCGGTCTTGTGGACGGAAGCCGGCAGGTCCGGTAAGCACTCCGGCGGGTTCGTATCCGGACGGAATGCGGATGACGCCGCTTCCTATTGATCCTGGTTGGCGCGACGCCAGCCGGAAATGCGAGCGATGAGATGCAAGATCTGACGATGTTGCTGTTCACGGTCATTTTCTTTGCGTTGGCGTTTCTTTACGTCAAAGCATGCCAGAAGTTGAGGTAGCCGCTATGCAATCGGACTTTATGGATTTAGTCGGCCTGATTCTCTCTGTTCTTCTGTTGGCGTACCTAACCATCACCATGCTGTTCCCGGAGAAATTCTGATTATGACAGCCAATGGCTGGTTGCAATTTGCCATCTTCAGCGTTGTCCTGCTGGCAACGGTGCGTCCGGTGGGCATTTACCTGGCTCGCGTGATGGAAGGAGAGCGCACCTGGCTCGATCCGGTGCTCCGGCCTTTCGAGAGGCTCATCTACAAGCTTTGCGGCGTGAACGCCAGCAAGGAGATGAGCTGGCGCGAGTACGCCTTTGCGTTGCTGGGCTTCTCGGCGGTGAGCATGGTGTTCACTTACGCCATTGAGCGCCTGCAGGTGTTTTTGCCGTGGAATCCGCAACACTTGGCGAACGTCGGGGTGGATCTGGCCTTTAACACAGCCGCCAGCTTTACCACCAACACGAATTGGCAGTTCTATGCGCCCGAGTCCACGATGAGCTACCTGACCGAGATGCTGGGCCTGGCGACGCACAACTTCTGGTCGGCAGCCTCGGGCATCGCAGTGGCCATCGCACTGATCCGCGGCATCAAGCGCACCAGGTCCGCCACAATCGGCAACTTCTGGGTGGAGATTACGCGCACGTTGCTTGACGGGCTGGGGCCATTTCCCGAAAACCCGAAGAGACAATCCGGCACGACTTGACGATCCTGCGAAACGAGGAGCAGGTCTCTCCGGACCTTTTGTTGAAGGATCCTTATATTCTCGACTTTCTCGGTTTGGACGA
>JAJZNH010000552.1 GCA_021811745.1 Acidobacteriota bacterium | reverse complement strand
CGAGGGAGCTTGAAGAAAAGGTTCCCGTGTAGAAAGCGGCTGCAGCATTTTCACAGAGGCCGAAAGGTTGTGCCGCACAAGGTGAGCCGGCGCGATCCGCAAGACGGGTCCCTGCAAGAGGGCGTTCTCTGCCGGAACTGCGTGCGGTCATCGAGAAACTTGCCTGAAGCACAACGTTTCTGGGGGCAACGCTCAGGCTTCTGAAAGTCGCGGTAAATCGCGGGCGGAGTGACTCCGCGGCAATTTACCTGACGCCTGCAAGGAGGCGGACCGGCCATTGCTGTGTCTGCTGTTTAAACCGGACCGGCGACAGCTAATGAGGAGTTCAGCACCCGGTTAAAAGTGGCTGAAGCCGCAAACTCAATTTTCACCAGTTAGTCACTCAGTGCCAGGAAGTATAAGCATGACGACAGAATTGACGCAGCCCCAACCTGAAGTGGGGCCCGCTCCGGAGATGCCCCAGGGGCAATCGCAAGGGCATCGGCGCCGGAGACGGCGGCGCAAGAACAAGTCCAGCCAGCAGAACGGGCAAGTGCAGGCGCAGCAGCCCCAGATACAGCCACAAAGCCAAGTGCAGCCGCAGGGGCAAATGCAGCCGCAGGCTCCTCCGGCGCAGTCCAGGCCGAGACAGCCACGCCCGAACCAGGGCCGGAAGAAAAAGAAGTTCTTCCAGAAGAATGGGGCCGCGCAGCCCGGCAACAATATTGCCTCGCCGCATCAGGGCAAGCGGAAGGGCAAACAGAAGGGGCCACGCACCTTCGTGGGACCGATGGACCACAGCTATCGCGCCGCGAACGGCAATGTGGCCGACGGTCCGCCCTCCACCATTCAATTTATGGGCAACGGCTATGCCAGCAATTATCAGGAAGACTTTGCGCCGCAGGCGCCGGCCGCCGTTCGTGAGGATGCGCCGACGCGCATCTTCTGCTTCATTGAAGACCTGTTTTTCCTGGCCAAGATTCAGGAGACGGCGCGGAAACTGGGCGTGAAGGTCGAGTTCGTGAAGGGCGATAAGGAGTCGGTGGCGCGCCTGAGCGACCTGCCGGACACCGAGCGGCCCACTCTGATGGTCTTTGACCTGAATAACCTGAACGCCAAGCCCATGACGCTCATTCCCAAATTCAAGGCGAAATACAAGAAGGCCATTTCCATCATCGGTTTCCTGAGCCACCTGCAGGGCGACCTGAAAATGAAGGCGCTGGAGGCTGGCTGTGACACGGTTATGCCGCGCTCCGCCTTTTCGCAGAGCCTGCCCAATCTGCTGCGCCGCTACGGAGTCGAAGAGGAAGACGAGTACGCGCCGCAACCGGTGTAAGAAAAGCAGGGAACGAAGGAATAGGGAACACGGGAACAAGAAGTTGAAAGATGGCCGCCGGTTTCCGGCGGATTCACGCCCGCTTACGGAATGCGGGTGCTGATTTTGTCTCCGGGAAAACAAAATCCCGAGCCTTCTCTTGCTCCCTCATACTCCGAAAAGTGTCTCTGGTCCGGCTATCTGATTTTTTTGAGAAAACTTCATTCCAGTTCCCTGCTCCCCATTCCCTTATTCCCCGCCTCTCGCCTTTATCCCGGGGGCCACGCCATCGGTCGGCCACCCATAAGATGCAGGTGCAGGTGGTCCACAGATTGCCCGGCATGCTCCCCGATATTCACCACCACGCGGTAGCCCTGGCCGAGTCCCTTTTGCCGGGCGATCTCTGTTGCAGCCCAGAAGAGATGCCCCAGCAGTGCGCGGTGATTCGCGCCTGTATCGTGCAGTGAGTCGATATGCGCGCGCGGCACAACCAGCACGTGAACCGGCGCCTTGGGGTTGATATCCGCGAAGGCGTAACAGAGCTCATCCTGGTACACGGCGGTCGAGGGAATGGCGCCTTCAACAATCTTGCAGAATAGACAACTCATAGAGTGTTCAGTGTACACGGGCGCTTTGCAGGTTGGAACGGTTGGCGCCGGATGCCTCCCGATTAAGCTGACTCCAGAATCAGGTTCGCGTACGGTGTGGTATCGCCGGTGCGAATGAGCCCAATGGCCGCCGGAACGCGTTTCTTGAACTCGATGTGTGGTTCGAGCGTGAGCGGAATCCCGTCGAGCGTTGCTTCGAACCGCATGCGCGTCGACTCGCTGTTGGCGCCGCGGAACTCCTCGGCCATCCAGGCATGACCGATCTCGAAGTTGGGCCGGATCGCCCGCAGCACGTCAAGCACGCGGGGCAGGTCGTCAACCAGCGAGAGATCAACCGTCTCAATCTGCGGCCAGAAGGGAAATCCCCGGTCAGCGATCACCAGCGTGTTGGTATGGCGCACGCGGCTCAGCAGCGACAGGACGTTCGGATTCAAAATTCCTGACTTCAACATGCGATCATGACTCCTCGACCAGCTTACATCCCCAGCGCGGCGGGATCTCGCGCGGGTAGTAGAATCGAAGCGGCTGCGCGCCATCAGCGCGCGGCACAGAATTCTGATCGGAGCATAGGGTGCTACACGGATATTCGATTGTTGACGGTGAATCCCGCCTGGGAAATGGGACAGCGTTTAGGGGTTTCAACCCGGCCACTGGAGCAGCGCTCGATCCGGTCTATCATGGCGCCTCGCTGGAAGATCTGGATACCGCGGCCAGGCTCGCCGAAGAAGCATTTACGACCTACGGAAAGCTGCCCGGCAAGCAAAAAGCCGTCTTCCTGCGCCACATCGCGGCCGGCCTGGACGCGATTGCGGCAGAGCTGGTCGAGCGCGCGCACTACGAAACAGCCCTGCCAGAGGCGCGCCTGAAGGGCGAACTGGCGCGCACTGTGAATCAGCTTCGTCTCTTCGCGCAGGTCGTTGAGGAGGGCTCGTGGGTCAATGCGCGCATCGATCCCGCCGAGCCGGACCGCAAGCCGCTGCCGAGAGCCGATATCCGCTCCGTGTTGCGGCCGCTCGGGCCCATCGCTGTCTTCGGCGCAAGCAACTTCCCGCTGGCTTTTTCGGTCGCGGGTGGCGACACTGCCTCCGCGCTGGCCGGGGGCAATCCCGTTGTCGTCAAGGCGCATCCCGCGCATCCGGGCACAAGCGAACTGGTTGGCCAGGTGATCAGCGGCAGCGTGCGGGAGTGCGGGCTGCCGCCGGGCGTCTTTGCCTTGCTGTTTGCGGCGGGAGCGGAACTGGGCTGCGAGCTGGTGGAGCACCCGATCATCAAGGGTGTCGGGTTCACGGGATCGTTGACGGCCGGCAAGGCTTTGATGGACCGGGCCGCGGGGCGTCCGGAGCCGATCCCGTGCTTTATGGAAATGAGCAGCGCCAATCCGGTCATCGTGCTGCCTGAGGCCCTGCGGACGCGCGGCGCGCAGATCGCCCAGGGGCTCTTCGGATCCTTCACACTGGGCGTGGGACAGTTCTGCACCAAGCCGGGCCTGGTCTTCCTGCCGCGCAACGAGCATGCCGACGCGCTGGTGGCGGAACTCAGCAACCGTGTGGAACAGGCAGCGATTTCTCCGATGCTTACCGAGGGCATCGCCAGGAACTACCGCTCCGGCGTGGCACATCGCCGCGAGAGCAGAGGCGTGGAAACGGTGGCGCAGGCTGCCTCTGAGGGTAGTGAAAATACGCACGCTGTCCCGGTAATCCTGCAGATCAGCGCGGGCGACCTCAAGCAGAAGCCGGAGCTCATGACTGAACTCTTTGGGCCTACCGCGCTCGTGGTCCGCTACGAAGACAGGCGGGAGTTGCTGTTGCTGCTGCGCTCGCTCGAAGGGCAACTTACCGCGACCCTGCACGGCACCGACGCCGATATT
>JAJZNH010000525.1 GCA_021811745.1 Acidobacteriota bacterium | reverse complement strand
CGAGCTTGGGGTTTCTGAGCCCCGGGAAGCATCGGTGACTGTCAATCTTGGACTTATCCACGTTGCAGTTGCTGGCCTCGGCCGATCGCCGCGGCTTGCTTCGTGCTTTGTATCGAGGTAGGGGATTTTGAAGAAGAGAAGTTTTTGGATAAGCGCCGCCGTCTCGTTGGCGGTTTCAGCCGTGCTGGGTGGTTGTGGCGCAACGACCTATTTTGCCGGCCGGCCGCTTCCGCCAAGCGGATTGCTCAACCGGGTTTTGATTGCGGTCCAGAATCCCGGCATTCTCGCCAAAGGCGAGCTGGATATTGTGGATGCCTACTATGACATTCGCAGCGGATACAACACCTTGCCGCCAACTTTCCAACTGTCGGGATTCGGCGGCGCGCTGCCGCTCACTATCCAGAACATGCCCGAGGAGCAACTGGGGGCAGTCTATTCCTCTGGAGATGGCAGCTTTACGCTGGCCAATTATTCCACAGAAAGAACCACAGGGACCGTTCCGCACCTGAATGGCCCCTCATCCAGCATCTTCATCACGCGCAATGGGAACTACGTCTTTGCCGCCAGCCAGCAGGCTAATGTGCTGACGGTGGTGGATCAGTCTTCCGGCGCATCCTATGGTCTCAGCCTTCCCGGCGTATACCGCGTGAGCGTAAATCCAGGCGGTTCCGTGGCTCTGGCTTTCGTGCAGAACTCGAATTATGCGTACTATGCGCGTAAGCTCTCTGCTTCCGAGAGCTTTTCCTACTCCGGCGGACCGGGAACCTGGCCCAAGGCGGCCGTGGACTGCGAGCCGCAGAACGCTCCGGCATGGTGTGTCTTCCAGGTCCAGAGCCCTGACCATATCGATCCGACCGGTCACTACTATGGAGTGCCGCTGGTTTTCGACCGGCCCGTCAAAGCCGTGTTTTCCGCAGATGGCGGCACTGCATACGTCCTGAATTGCGGCCCTGAGTGCGGCGGAAAAGCGTCGTCCGTTTCCGTGCTTCCGGTTGGGCCATTGATCTTCATGGTTGGGCAGCAATCCGGCCTGCTTCCGTGTAATGCCGCACCTTGCACGAATCCGCATACGGTACCGATGACTACGGTCCCCGTTGTCGCTGCCAGCAACGCCCTGGTGGACTCACACACGATGTATGTCGTAGGTCAGCGTCTGATGCCGGATGGATACTTTGGCGGTTATCTTACGGTGCTTGATTTGACCAATAATACGGTGGTGCCGTCCACAAGTTCATCGCCTAACCCCGTCTCGATCAGCGATGGCCTTCCGGGCGGTCCCAGCCGCATGCTCGAGGCAGACGACAACACCCTGTGGATTGGCATGACAAAGTGCAACCAGGGCGAGCGGTTTATCCACAATGAGCCCATCGGCTGTCTGACCATGTACAACACGTCTACCAAGAAGGTGGTCATGCTGGAGCCGTATCTCGGCGACCTTACCGGAATCGCCGCGATTACGAATTTTCACAAGATATACGTGGCCGAAGGGGGCCAGGTGTATATCTATGCGACGACGGACGGCACCATGTACGATAACCAGTACGTGACCGTGACTGGCGTGGCCTCCGATGTGGCTTATATGGACGCCATTAGTGACGCCAATAACACCGTTTACTAGTCCATGAACGCTCGTTCTGTCTCCGATCCTCCGGCGGCTGATGTGCTGGCGATTGCTGCGCACCGGGACGACGTGGAACAAACTTGTGGCGGCACGTTGCTTCGCATGGCTGCGCGCGGGCTGCGCACGGCCATCCTCGATCTGACCCAAGGAGAAGCCGGCACGCGGGGCAGCGCGGAAGGTCGCGCCCGGGAAGCCGCCGAAGCCGCCCGCATCCTTGGAGTGGGCTGGCGCGAGGCGCTCAGCCTGCCCGACGGAGCAATCGAAAACACCCTTCCAAACCGCATCGAAATCGTGCGCATCCTGCGTCTGCTGCGACCGCGCGTCGTCATCCTGCCTTATTGGCAGGCGCGTCACCCGGATCATGCCATCGTTGCGGCGCTAGGTTACGAAGCCTGCTTTCTCTCCGGCCTCAGGAAAATTGAAACCGGCACGGAACCTCATCGCCCCTTCAAGATTGTCTACGCCAGCCTCTACGCCGATGTGCGGCCCAGTTTCGTGGTGGACATCACGCCCTTTATCGAGCAGCGCCACGCGGCGTTGATGGCGTACCATTCGCAATACGCCAATCAGGCGGCCGGCAGCGGCCTCTTTGTGCCGCAGGAAGAGATCCGCGAGCGCACCTTTGCCGAGGCGCGCCACTATGGCCTGCTGGCCGGCGTGCGCTACGGCGAGCCGTTCGTCCAAAAGGAAATCGGCCTGGTCGACGATCTGACGCTGGTGCCTGTGCAGTCGATCTGAATCAGGCTTCGTTCCCGGGGCGGCGCTGCTCAGGCGTCAAATTAAGGGCCAAATGCGCCATCATTTGCTTCTGCATGCCGGATGGGAGTAGTTTTTGGCTTATCCATCCGGTGAGATCTGCGGGATCTGTCCCGAAGCGTACGCTGTCCGGCAGAGTCCGCAGCCTGTGGAGTCGTCGCGATTCGCAGGAACGGAGGCTTCGTGGTTGCCACGATCAACGTCAGTGTCTATAGCGACGCGCTCGTAGTGCTTGGAACAGCGGGCATTCTCGTCCCGATTTTGCGCAGATGGAAGCTGAATCCGATCCTCTGCTACCTTGGGGCAGGCGCGCTGCTGGGACCTCTCGGATTAGGGTCGCTGATCGACAAGTTTCATCTGCTTTATTGGGTAACGATCGTCGATGCCGGCAATATCGCCGGGATCGCGGAATTAGGTGTCGTATTCCTGTTCTTTCTGATCGGGCTTGAGCTCTCTCCCCAGCGCCTGGTTGCCATGCGTCATCTGGTCGCGGGCTTGGGGGGCCTGCAGGTTGCGCTGACCGCGGCGCTCTTCACGGCGATTGCCCTGAAGATGGGGCAGGATTCTTCGGCGGCAATCGTTCTGGGGGCAAGCCTTTCGCTTTCCTCGACCGCCATCGTTCTTGAACTCCTGTCAAAACAGGAGCGCATGTCCACGAGCGTGGGGCGTGCCAGTTTTGCGCTGCTGCTGGCTCAAGACATCGCCGTCATCCCGATCCTGATGTTCATTTCCATCGGCGCCGGAACTTCTCCCGGAGCCTTTCATGGATCGGTTCTCGCAAACCTTCTTAGGGCGCTTGTGCAGGCGGCTGCCGCGCTGGTCATCATCGTCGTTCTGGGCCGGGTCTTGATGAGTCCCCTCTTCCGGGTGGTTGCCGCCGCCAAATCAAGCGAGATTTTTATCGCGGCGGTTCTGTTTGTGATTGTCTCCACCGGCATGATTGCCCATCAGGCGGGTCTTTCCATGGCGCTCGGCGCATTTGTCGCAGGGCTGCTGCTGGCCGAGACTGAGTATCGCAAGGCGATTCAGACAACCGTGGAACCTTTCAAAGGACTTCTGCTCGGGATCTTCTTCTTTACGGTCGGCATGAAGATCGACATCCGCGAACTGATGCGGCATCCGGTTTGGCTGATGGCATCTGTTTTCGCTCTGATTGCGGCCAAGGCAATCATCATCGCCGGACTCACCAGGCTATTCCGGTTTTCATGGCCCACTGCGATTGAGATCGGCTTGCTGCTCGGACCAGGAGGCGAATTTGCCTTTGTTGGCATTGGCATGGCGACTACTCTGAAGCTGATCGCTCCTTCCGTCTCGAGTTATTGGCTCGCCGTGACTGCGGTTACGATGGCTACGACGCCGCTGCTTTCAATGGCAGCACACCGCCTCAACAAAGC
>JAJZNH010000852.1 GCA_021811745.1 Acidobacteriota bacterium | reverse complement strand
CGTAATGATGGGCTTCGGACTGCCCGACGATAACCTGCACGCCCCCAACGAGAAATTTCATCTGAAGAACTTCGCGATGGGTATTGACTCACTCATTCGCTTCCTGGAGGAGGCGGGGCGGTGAATTTGCCGCGTGGCGGCCCGGAGCCCGACGCCGCAGGCTTCGTCCTGGCTGGCGGCCAATCCAGCCGTATGGGCGAGGACAAGGCGACGGCGCCCTTTGCCGGACAGAACCTGGTAGAGCGGGCTCTCGGCATTCTGCGCGAAGCCGGCCTGCCGGCCGCCGTCGCCGGAGCCCGGTCGTCTCTTGTAGTTTCCGGGCAGGTTATTGCGGATCGCGAGCCGGGTTTGGGGCCTCTGAGCGGCATCTGCGCCGCCCTGGCCTCTAGCCCCGCGCCTTGGGCGGTCTTCCTGCCCGTTGATCTGCCTCTTCTGCCCGCCGCGCTCGTGGCCTACCTGCTCGTGCGCGCGCGGATCACGAGGAGGGTAGTGACCGTCCCATCGGTGGGCGGGTTTGCAGAGACGTTTCCGGTGGTGCTGCACCGGGCCGTATTGCCAGCGCTCGAAGCCGAGCTCAAATCCGGGCATCGCGGGTGCTTTTCTGCTTGCGAGGCTGCCGCGGCCAGCCTCGGTGAGGCCGTGGCCGTGGTTCCCGCCGAGTTGCTGGCGCAATCAGGCACAGCGGCGCATCCGGATGCCTTGCCTGCCGTCTGTTGGTTTCTCAACGTGAACAGCCGGGCGGATCTGCGGCGGGCCGAGGCGTGCTTGCGGGGGCATTTCGCGTAAGCTGATCTCAGGAAGATGTCGGATTCGCCAATCAATCCGGAACTGCCTGAGGCGCCCATACCGGCGCCCTCGGGAGGCGCCGCCCAGGCCGCTTCGTCAGCGGCTCAGGTCACAGAACCCGCGGAGCCCATTATCAAGTTCGACAACGTCTCCATCTCGTTCGGCGGCCGGCCCGTTCTGGAAAATGTCAGCTTCTCGGTGGATCGCGGCCGGACGCTCTGCATTCTGGGCCGAAGCGGCGTAGGCAAGTCGGTCACCCTCCGTATTCTCATGGGTTTTCTCAAGCCGGATGCCGGCTCTGTCCGGGTAAACGGCGAGGAGATCACCGATCTCGATGAAGAAGGCATGCAGCCCATTCGCAAGCGCATCACGATGGTCTTTCAGAACGGGGCTCTTTTCGATTCGCTGAGCGTGCGCGAGAACGTTGCTTTTCCACTGCGCGAGCGCGGAGGACTGGACGAGGATCAGGTGGACCAGATCGTCGACAGGCTCATCAGCATGGTGGGAGCCGAGGATGTGCCCGATGCCTTGCCGGCCAGCCTCTCCACCGGGCGCAAGCGCGCCGTGGCCATCGCGCGCGCCCTGGCCGCGCAGCCTGAGGTCGTACTCTACGATGAACCGACGACGATGGTCGATCCCATCATCGCGCGCCGCCTGGGCGATTTGATTCAGCGCCTCAAGCGCCAGTTGGGGTTCACCAGCATCGTAGTTACGCATGACATGCGCTTCGCCGCGCGCCTTGCCGATACAGTCCTCTTTCTCCATCAAGGCCGCGCCCAGTACTTCGGTCCCCTGCAGGGCTTCCTGTTGTCGCCTGATCCTCACATCCAAAAGTTCCTGACCCTCGATGCCTATCTGGTGCCATCGGAGTAGATGACCGGCCTTGAAGGCCGGGGCGGGCAGGAGCGCACGGCAGGACTGCCGATGAAGGCCGCTGCTTCTTGGGTCGCCGCTCCGCTCATCGGCATGCTTGCGCCATCACTCTTCTTGTGCGGATGGCAAGCGTTCGAACCATACCACGGCCATTGAGCTGGTTCTTCAAGATTGTCGAAAGTAATGCTCGGCGGCCTTCCGGTAATCGTCCAACGATTACTCAAATCCAGTCATTACCACGAAAGTGTGATGGGATTTACTTGCCCTTTTCCAACCGTTAGAGCAATGCTGAACTATCTGCACTTCTGGGGTGCTGTGAAACTCAGGCAAAGCTTCTGGAATTCTCGTGAGCCATAACGTAAGGGTTCGTAGCTTTGAGAGGTGACTTGGCTCGAATCCGTCATGGCCAGCGGAAGGAGTAACACGGGTAACGCAGTTGTTGTGTGGTCTTCATTCATTTAGTTGATCCCTGTTATGGGTGCAAGAGTGAGCGCTTTTGCTTGCCAAGGATGATAAGCCTCCTTCCATCGAGGTCGAGTAATGCGCGACGAAATCCGCGTTAGGGAGGCGCCGTGGCGGCTGATTGTGCGGCTGGGCAAGAGTTGCCTTTCGATAAGCAGCTCTGATCGTGCGAAAGCTTCATATTGTTCAAATCCAGAGAGTCAAGGCTGTGCGCGGTTCAATTTGCTGCTGTTGTTGCTGTAGTGAGACGGGCATTTCAGGGTGAGGTCGGTTCCTATCCTGGCGTGTTATAGCGCGAGAGGTCTGCGAATTCAGATGGCAAGTTCAGAATTCTGGCAAAATGTATCGGCTTCGGCGCCCTTCCCTACTGAGCGATCAGGAAGGATGGACAGAGAAGGCGGTCGCGGTTCGCAGGGCGCAGTAAAGTTGGGAATGGCGCTGGACGCGGTCACGGTTTTGGGGGCCGCGGCTGTAGCCACGTTGTACAAGTTCCAAGCGGGGCCGGTGGCCGTGGCTGAGGGATTTTGGCGTAGCACCTTGATCCATAGCCGTTCATTGGGCATCCTCCTCGCGCTCTCGGGCGGATTTATCTTTGCCCTGATCGCCACCAGCCGGCGCTTGAATTTATATTTTCCCAAGCGCCTGACCAGTTATCTGCATGAGCAGAGGTTGAGCGCGCAGGCGTGTTTTACTTCCGGCCTGCTGCTCACCGGAGCTCTCTACATCATTCATGCCGATGATATTCCGCGCACGATCGTTCTGGTTACACTCGGGCTGGTGACCGTTGCTGTCGGCTTGCGGCGCTTGATCTATCGCCTGCTGATGTACCGCCGCTTTGACTGCGGGATGGACACGCGCAATGTGCTCATTGTGGGCTCCGGAACTGAGGCGCAGGCACTGCGCAAACATCTCGATAGCATCAGCCATCTCGGTTATACCTTCAAGGGCTTCGTTGAATTTTCCGGTTCAGCGAGCCGGGCCCCCGCGGGCATGGGCAAGGCCGTGGATTCTCTCGACACACTCTTTCAGAATGCGCGCCAGGAGTTTGTCGATGAAATATTTTTCACCACTCCATGCGAGCGCGGGGTGATGAAGGGTGTTCTCGAAAAAGCGCGTATTCACGGTATCGATGTCCGCGTGGTTCCCGAAATGTACGGCAGCCTTGGCTGGAATAATCCCATCGAATACATCGGCCAGTTTCCTACCATTCCGCTCTATCGTGGCCGCGTACCGGAGGTCGGGCTGATCTTTAAGCGCGCACTCGATATTCTGCTCTCAGGCATGGCGTTGATCGTGCTTGCGCCGGTGCTCCTGGCGATTGCTGTCGCCATAAAGCTGGATTCTCCCGGCCCCATCTTTTACTTATCCGAACGCTTTGGCAAAAAGGGTCGTGTCTTCCGCTGCGTAAAATTCCGCACCATGGTGCGCGATGCGGACAAGCTTCGCGCTGACGTCCAGCATATGAACGAGCGCGACGGAGTCCTGTTCAAGATCTCGAATGATCCCCGCATCACCAGGCTGGGCCGTTTCCTGCGCAAATACTCGTTGGATGAGTTGCCCCAGTTCATCAATGTGCTGCGCGGCGACATGAGCGTGGTCGGCCCAAGGCCGCCCCTGGCCAGTGAAGTGCGAGAATACAAACTTAACCATC
>JAJZNH010000511.1 GCA_021811745.1 Acidobacteriota bacterium | reverse complement strand
TTCTTGGCTCCATCCTCCTCGATTACCGCACCGGAAATGCGGACGCATATGGCTCTGCGGATACCCTCGCCACAACAGGACTATAGATCGTAAACAGGCTCTAAGACCGCCGTCGATCACAACGGAAGGTGAGAAAGTCACAGCATCCACACGGTGCTGGCAGCGGACAAGCCCCTTCGGCACTACAGAAAAATCCTGCTCCCCATCCATCCGCCCATCATCGCGGTCTCCCACGCTTCCACCAAAGACGCGGAAGCATCGACTCTCTACGCTAGACCGCCTGTGATAGCGATCACCGGCAGCGAGGTCGACTCGGGCCTACGCTCCTAATGGGCTTGCTCCTAATATTGCCGGCGATCTCCAGAGACAGGCCGGCAAGGAGGCTGTCCGATGAACGGATCGTGCGTCAAATGCGGTACCCACATTGATTCACCCTGGAAGTTCTGCCCGGAATGCGGCGCGGCTCACGTCCCCGAAGCTCCCGCTACCCACGCGCTTGAAGCGCTTCATGCCCACGAACGCACCTCGGCCCAATACGGCCTGGTTGGTCTCATGTTCGGCCTCTTTGCCGCCACTCCACTCGTCATCTATGGCAGCATGATGTGTCTGCTCGGTCCGCCGATGGTCTTCGGCATTCCCCTGATCGTCGCCGGCATTCTCGCCCCGGTGCTGGGGCCCTACCTGGCGATCAACGCGGTGCGCGGTAAATGCCCATGGTGCGGGGAGAAGATCACCAGCGTCGGCCCGCTCGATGCCTTCTTCTGCCACAAGTGCAGCCACCGAATCGCCGTCAAGAATCACGGGATGGTGCGGGCGTAGAGATCTGGGCCGGAACCCCACACGGATTCTGCCGAAAATCGGGCCTGGTGCAGGATGCAATTGCGGATTCCGCCAGCCTGAACTGGCTGGCTCAAGGGGGCCGGGTATCTGGTCGATTCCCACCTTCATCCGCATCGGCATGGATCGAGTTCGAAAAGGTGTTCACCAATCCCGCGGATCAATCCGTCATTAAGCGGCACTGGCTTGAGCCCGTGAGGAGAGTCAGGTTCGCGCAAGGGGGCGGAGGTGAGCGCGCGGTCCCGCTGTGCTGGGGCCCGCGGTTGACATTCTATCCTACACTGCTGGCCGGAAAATCGCACTTGGATATCCAGGCCGTCTAAGTCCTCTCCTTGCGCCGATGAGGATCAAACGTTCGCGGTTTTGGGCACGCCGTACTCCGCCGTATCCAAGACTTTCCAAGTTAGCCGGGTGCGGTAACCGCGGCACGTACTCCTCTATCAGTTCTTCCAGGAAGACCTTGTGTTCCCCAATTGTCCGACCCTTGACGTTTTGATCCAAGAATCTAGAAAAAACAGGCTCCTTCATTTCCCGACTCTTTCTTCGAGTTCGCTACCCAGAAGTGGAGACCAAAAAGCCCTCGACCGGAGTGGCTGCATGGAGCGGTTGCAAGAATGCGTTTTGAATAGGGCATCGGTTCAACCATGCATCGCAGTGAACGGTGTGCGTGAACGGCACTCCCTGTGAGATAAATCACATTCATCTGGCCGTGTGAGTTGCAAACCAAGCGCGCCCGGTCTTGAGCTACTCCTCCGGCTTCCAGATGTAGGCGTCTTTCTGCGGCAGGCCGATGTGGACCAGGACGCGAAACGCAAACTGCCGCGCCAACTCGACTGAATCGACTGGACGGTTGTAAAAAGCCGGAATGCAGGGGAAGATGGCCGCGCCGGCCTCGGCAGCCAGCGTCATGTTGCGCAGGTGAATGCGATTGAAAGGGGTCTCGCGCACGCACAGGATCAGCGGGCGGCGTTCCTTGAGCGTGACGTCGGCGGCGCGGGCGATAAGCGAATCGGCCAGGCCCAGCGCGATGGCCGCGAGCGTGCCCATGGAGCAGGGCAGGACGATCATGCCGTCGGAAGGATGGCTGCCGCTGGCGATCGGCGCGCCGATGTCGGAATCGGAAAGTTGAATGATTTTTTTGCTTTTGCAGGAGAGGAGTTTCTCAACCAGATCGTTGCGGCCGGAGACACCGAGTTCCTCGGCCAGCACGCGCAGCGAATTTTCGCTGGCGACAAAATGCACGCGTGAGACGCGCTCGTCGGCTTCGAGCGCCCGCAGCGCCTCCCGCGCGAGAAGCGCGCCCGAGGCGCCGGTAATAGCGAGGGTGAATTGCACGTAGCTCCTAGCCGCTAGCTTCTGATTTGCGCCGTAGGCGCACTGTTGATTAGCCCCGCGCTTCAGCGTGGGGTTTATTGGGATTAACATTTCGACGGAGTCCCGGAGGGACGGCGCCGTTTCCATCAACCAAAGACGTAACGTTCATCGTATGCGATTCCACAGTTGCGCAGGAGCGCAACGAATTCCTGCTCAAAATCGCGTTTGCGGTGGTGCTCCTCCTGGTTTTGAATGTACCCTTTTACGACATCAATTTGCGAAGGGCTGACGCTGAATGCTCCGTATCCCTCTTGCCAGGAAAAGCCATTTCCCATCCACCGCGAAGAACTTCCTTTGAACTTCTGAACTGCATGGGCGAGGGCGAAGGACGCCGGCAGAACGAATAACAAATGAACGTGGTTCGCCGTTCCGCCTGCGGCAATCAGCGAAAAGCCCTCGCCGCTCGCGATGCCGCCGAGATAAGCATAGAGTTCGGATGTGCGGGCGGCGGGAATGAGCGGGTGCCGGTCTTTGGTGCTGAAGACACAATGGATGAAATTGCTCGCGTACGTGTGGGCCATCGAACACCGTCCCTACGGGACTCCGATTGTATAACGCCGATGCGTGCCTCTCCCCACGCTGAAGCGCGGGGCTAATCAACACTGCGCCTACGGCGTGCACCAACCCACTACTCTCCCAGCACCCGCCTGAAGATCGCGTCCACATTCCCCAACTGCCGCTTGTAATCAAACGTCTTCCCGAGCTTCTCCGGGCTGAGGAGACTCGTAATCTTCTCGTCCTTCGCCACCTCTTCGCGAAAGTTCAAATCCTCTTTCCAGGCCCGCATGGCGTGCAACTGCACCAGCCGGTAGGCGTCTTCGCGCATCATGCCGGCTTCGGCCAGATCGAGCAGTAGTTGCCCGCTGAAAATCAGCCCGCCGGTGGATTCCAGATTCTTCTTCATGCGCTCGGGATAGACCAGCAGCCGGTCGATAAGATCGGTCGTCTTCGCCAGCAAATAATCAGCCAGTATGGTCGAATCCGGGAAGATGACGCGCTCGACCGAGGAGTGCGAGATATCGCGCTCGTGCCAGAGGGCGATGTCTTCAAACGCCGCCTGGGCGTTGCCGCGCAGTACGCGGGCCAGGCCGCTGATCTGCTCCGACGTAATGGGATTCTTCTTGTGCGGCATGGCCGAGGAGCCCTTCTGCTTTTCGCTGAAGTACTCCTGCGCCTCGCGCACCTCGGTGCGCTGCAGGTGGCGGACTTCGACGGCGATTTTATCGAGCGTGCCGCCGAGAATCGCGAGCGCCGAGATGTAGGCGGCGTGCCGGTCGCGATGGAGCACCTGCGTGGCAACGGGCGCCGGCTTGAGCCCCAGCCGCGCGCAGATGCGCTCTTCATGCTCCGGCTTGAGATGGCCGAAGGTGCCCACCGCGCCCGACAGCTTGCCCACGCGCATGTCTTCGGCGGCGGCGTTGAAGCGGGTGAGATTGCGTTGCATCTCCGCGAACCAGTTCAGCAGCTTGAGTCCGAAGGTCGTCGGCTCAGCGTGGATGCCGTGCGTGCGGCCAATGGTGGGCGTGTGCTTGAACTCGACGGCGCGGCGCTTGAGCACCGCCAGA
>JAJZNH010000333.1 GCA_021811745.1 Acidobacteriota bacterium | reverse complement strand
GTAGCGCGACCATAGGCGGTTTAACTGGCCAATCGCTGCCCATTTTTCTTCAGGAGTTTGGGAGCTTCTTTATTTGGGCGAGGATTTTGGTGAGACGGTTGGCGAGCCGGTCGAGACAAGAGCGGGTTTTGCCTTGGGGCATTGAGCGGCGGAACATCTCCATGACATGCTGGGTGGCAAGCAGGGCCTGGATTACGCCGTTTCGATCTGCGCGGGCCGGTGTGGATGCAGCTTTGGGCTGAGGAACCAGATGCTTGGCATAATTGCGGGTAAGTTGGAACTCACGCTGAAGGTCGGTGAGGGTCACATCGACGTAACGCATGGTCATGTCGGGGTCGACATGTCCGAGTAACTTCATCAGTACAGGGAAGCTGATGCCGGAGCGGAGCATCTCCGTGGCATAGGTGTGTCTGAGCTGGTGGGGGACGATGCGGGTGGAGAGGCCGACGGTGTAGCAGACCTGATGCAGGTAAGCGCGGTACTGGCCTAGCAGCGCGCTTTTAGTTCCCGGCCGTGCCAGGAGCCATTGGTCGGCAGGCATTGGATCAAGAGAGCGGAAGAAGCGCAGGCGACAGACAAGGTCGCGGACGAAAGCGTCGACGGGGACCATGCGTTCGGTTTTGAGTTTGCCCAGAGGGACATGGATGGCCCACTGGTTGGGACCGGTGGAGCGCAGGCAGTCATAGGACAAGTCGATGCCCTCGCCGATACGCATGCCGGTGTGGCGCAGCAAGAGGAAGAAGTTTCCGCCCAGATCATTGCGGCGCAGGAACTCCTGCTGAAGAAGCTGATCCTGCTCGGCGGTAAGCGGTCTGGGGAGTCTTTGCGGAGCCCGGGGGAGGTCCTCGCGGCGCAGCATGAGCGCCAGTTTGGGGAGTTGGTGGGTCGAGGCCAGTTCGTTCAGGATGGAGCGCAGGGCAACGAGCAGGTTGATATAGGAGGCGGTGCCCAGGGGCGGAGTGCGCGCCTGCAGGTGGGCCATCCAGCCGAGGATATGGGGATCGCGCTGGAGCTGATCGAGGCGCTTGATATGGGGATGGTGATTGCGGAGATAGAAAAGGAAGTTGCGCACCGTGCCTTCATAGTGGCGAGTTGTTTCCGGACTCAGTGCGACGCAGAAGGAATGCACGGCGCGGTTCATCACTGGAGTCAGGGGATGACGGACGAAAAAAAGGCGCATCATGGCTCCGTTGCTGCCGGTGGGCGGAGACACTGAGCTACGGCACGGGTGTACTCCAGGTAGACATCCTGGGGAGCAACATTGATATAGCGCAGGGTGGTTTCGATGTCGGCGTGCCCCATCAGCTGCATCAGGGCGGGCAGGCTCATGCCGGCGCGCATCATGTCGCAGGCGAAGGTATGCCTAAACCGATGTGGGTTGGCGATCTGGACGCCGGTGGTGCGGCGATGATGGCGGAACAGGGAGCGTAATCCCGCGTAGGTCATGGGTTGTCCGCGCGCCGGCCCTTTGAGCACCACGAACAGTGCCGCTGAGCAGGGATCGGGCCGCTCCAGGCGCAGATAGTGATCGAGCAGCTGGGTAGTTTCCGGGGCGAGAGGAAGCAGGCGCAGCTTGTTGCCCTTGCCACGCACGCGGAGCTGAGCTTCGGGCAACAGCACGTCATCACGGTTCAGAGCTATGACCTCGGCCGAGCGCAGTCCGTGCAGCAGCATCATGCCCACGATGGCCAGGTCGCGGGCATTGCGGAAGCTTCGCCAGAAGCGCGCCACTTCGTTAGCCGACAGGGGAACGATGTTCAGCTTCGGTTCTCGGACGCGCAGTCTGCTCATGGCGACCGCGGGACGACTCAGTCCCATTGGCCTGCGCTGTAGGAAGGCGTGGTGATAGCCATGCGCCACCTGACAGGGAGCATTGGGGAATTCATTGCGGATGGCGCGATCGGCATCGGCCACCCGGCTGTTGATGCTGGAGGCGGCAGGACGCGGCTCAAGAGCGGACTGGAAGCGCAGATAATCGAGCAGCGTCGATGCGGTAAGATCCTTCTCTGCCAGTTCCGCGGTGTGATGCTGCTTATGCCACCAGCGCAAGAAGTGCAATAGGTTGTAAGCGCAGATGCGCAGGGAGGTATCGGCGACACGGCGGACGTATTGGCGATCGAGGAAACGATTGATCCAGCCGACTTCCCGCCCGGTGCGCTGTTCGACCACGCGAATAGGGCTGTGTGCGCCTTGTGTACTTTGCCGGCTGATGACCTGGAACTTCATGGCTGTGCCGCCTCTACGAGAGACTGGAACTGGTGTTTGTCGCCACCGGCGGCGAAGAAGGAGTTGGGGTCGTGTCCCTCGGGCAAGAGAACACGACGGACAGCAATGGCGTGGGTGGAAAGAAGCTGGGCCAGTTGCTCGGCGGCCTGCTGTCCGCTCTGGTTCGGATCCGTGTCGAAGGCGAGATAGACGGTGCGCTCGCCGTCACACAACTGGCGGAACTGGTCGGCGTTGAGATGCGTGCCCAACGAGCAGGTCACGTTTGAAAAGTCCGCCTGCCGCAGGACGGCATAGTCAAACAAGCCCTCGACCAGGATGACTGCGGAGAGATGCCGCACTTTATCCCAGCCATATAGGCCGCCCTTGCTGCCGGGCAGAAAGCGATGCGCAAAGGCCGCGCAGACGCTGCGTCCGTAGAGGTTGATGATGTGCTCGCCCTGACGTAAAGGGAAGACGATGCGCCGATAGAGAGCATCGGCGCCCTGCGCGTTGATGAGCCCGGCTCTGCGCAACAGATCGAAGGAATGACCCTGCGCGGTGAGATATCGGCGCAGTATTCCGCCGGGTGCATAACCGATGCCGAGTTTCTCGATCAGCGTGGGATCATGCAGTCCGCGGCGATGAAGGTAACTGAGGGCCTCTGGGTATCGATCCAGTTGCTGCCGATAGAAAACGGCAGCCTGCTCCAGCACTGCGGAGGAGTCTACCTCAGGAGTAATCTGCGAATCCAGGCAGGCAAAGCTCTCGCGTAAGGACAGTCGGCGGGATAACTGGAGGAAGCGAATCAGGTCGCCGCCGCGGCCACAGCCATGACAGTAAAAGACATCCTTGCGCGTGTTGACATAGAACGATGGCTGGCTCTCCTCATGCAGCGGACAGAGCCCAACATACTCCCCGCGGCCGGCAGGCCGGCCCTTCCAATTATGCTGCTGGAGATAGTCCAGCAGCGGCAATCGCCGCCTGCGTGTTTCGACGCCTTCGCCCACAGCGCTTTTTCGCCTCCGGAGCCCAGTCTGCGTCGAGTCTTCTACACTTCCCAGGCAAGGATGGTGGGCGAAACGATTTTTTCAGCAGCGCATCGGAAAGAGGATTTCGATCCCCGGCGTCAGCCAGGATAAGAACTTCGCCTGGTCCTGATGCGAAGCAGCAGATTCCAGCCACGGAGCCACGCGTGCAGTCACCTTGCGGACAAAGGACGGGATCGGCTGCGACTCGTCCACGCCTTGCGACCAGCGCCGTACCGTAGAAGCATCGGGAAGCCGATCCGCAGACTTCAGCTGCGGCATCGCCTTCTCCCACGAACAGTGTTGCTGAAAGCGTCGCCCAAACGCCTGGCAGCGGGCCAGCAAACTGTAATGCGTGTAGGGAAGAGAAAACAACGGCAGAAATGTGAACGTGATCCCGCAGATTGAGCACCTGCCACGCCGGATCCCGATCCAGTCGTGGTATTCGTCGTGCGCCTGCTTCTGCCGCCGCCCATGGCCGACAATCGAATCCTGTTCGCAGAACGGACATCGGCGTAAGATAGTCTCGTCGCAGCCTTCGGCCCA
>JAJZNH010000419.1 GCA_021811745.1 Acidobacteriota bacterium | reverse complement strand
GGATGCAGCCTTTCGGCGCTATCACCGTGATCGGTCGCAGAGACCCGTCATTGAAGGGAATGTCCGGGTCCGTCAGCACAGCTTTCACGCAGGACACCGCGGCCGAAATGACGGAGGCGAAGGGCGCGTTCAGATTGGTGCGGACCTGCGGCGCGCTACCCGAGAAATCGACTGTGACCGTGTCACCCGCGATAGTGACCGCGGCGCGCACCGGCAGCGGGGCGCTGCCCAGCCCGTCGTCATCGAGATATGCCTCGCCATGATAGACTCCGTCCGGCACGGCGCGGATCGCCGCGCGCATGCGGGTTTCGGAGTAATTCTGAAGCGCTGCCATGGTCTGGATGACCTTGTCGCGTCCGTAACGCTGGATGAGTTCCTTCACGCGGAGTGCGCCGATGTTGTTGGCGGCAATCTGAGCGTCGAAATCGCCCATGGTCTGATGCGGCACGCGCACATTGGCGCGGAGAAGCCGTTCAAACCCGCCGCCATGCCAATCGCGCTTCATGTTCAGCTTCATCGGCGGGATGATCAGGCCCTCCGCATAGAGGTCCATGGCGTTAGGATTGAGGCCGGGGCTGCCGCCGCTGACATCAAGATGGTGCGCAACCGAGGCGGCGAAGCCGACGACGGCATCCTCGTCGAAGATCGGATGGAAAAAGAAGACGTCTTGAAGATGCTGCCCGCCGGAATATGGGTCGTTGATGACGAGAAAATCGTCCGGCTCCAACGTTTCGGGCGGGAAAAGCACGGCACAGGACTGGAAAATCTTGCCGATGCTGCCGAGCTGCATCGGAATAAGCTCGGCCTGGGCCACAGTGCCGCCCGCCGCGTCCAGCAATGCCGCCGATCCGTCCCGCGCCTCCCGCAGCACGGTGGAATAGGCGGAGCGGATGAGCTTGACGCCCATCTCCCGCGCGGCAGCGATGAGAGACTGGCTGAGGATGGCGTATTCCACGGGATCCAGGCGCCCGGTCGATGCCATGTCAGATCTCCCGCTGCAAAAGGATGTTCGCCGCCTGGTCGCGCACCGCACGCCAACCGGGCGGAAGCCAAATGGTGGAGGAATATCCCTCGATCATGGCGGGGCCGGCGAGGCTCTCACCGGGAGCAAGCCGTGCGGCATCCTGGATGCGCGCGGAGACGATCCGCGCACCGACCGCAACCTCGGTCGTCGCGGCGCGATGTATGTCAGAAGACCGCTCATAAACCTCCGGAAACTGGTCCAGTCGGCGCCGGACGCCGAAGCGCAGGCTGACGAGTTCTGCCTTTCGACCTGGTTCTCCGCCGTGAAGATAGACACGTTGATGCTCTTCGGCGAAACGGGCGGCGAGATCGGTCTCCTTCAGACTCGTCAACGTCAGAGGGTCAAGTGCGACCGGGATTTCAAAAGCCTGGCCGATGAAGCGCATGTTCGCTTCAAGTGTGTAGTCGAGCGCGCCGTCCAGGCCTAGCATATCAAATTCCCGCTTTGCCTGGCTCTGGAACTGCAGGAAGGCGGACCGAAGCATGCCCGGCGCTTCCCCATTCAGCGGATGCCTGCGGGTGACGCCCTGCACCTTGACATAATCCGCGGAAAGGAGACCGAGCGCCGAGATGACGCCGGGATTCGGCGGTACCAGGATTTCGCGCAAACCAAGGTCATCGGCGATTTCAGCCGCGAGCAGCGGGCCGGCCCCACCGAAAGGCAGGAGGGTGTAGCTGCGCGGATCACGCCCGCGCTCGGTCGAAACCAGTTGGATGGCCCGTACGATATTCGCGACCGCGAGCTTGATGGCCGCCGCCGCTGCTTCGCGCACGGTCATGCCCAGGCGCGCCGCGATATCGGCGAAGGCGCGATGCGCGGCCTCGGCGTCCAACGTCATCGCGCCACCCAGAAAGGCATCGGGGCGGATTGTGCCACGCACGACATGCGCATCCGTAATTGTCGGGAGCGCGCCGCCACGGCCGTAGCAGGCGGGTCCGGGCTCCGCGCCTGCGCTGCGCGGGCCGACACGCAGCATGCCGCCATCGTCAATCCAGACGAGGCTGCCACCGCCGGCGCCGACCGTCACGATATCAAGGACAGGCGTGCGGATCGGTAGGCCGTCAACCTCCGTCTCCGGCGCCAGGGACGCTTCGCCATTCTGCACCAGCGAAACGTCTGTCGATGTTCCACCCATGTCAAAAGTGATGAGGTTCACCCTGTCGGATCGGCGGGCCTGGCGAATTGCCCCGACAACGCCGGCAGCCGGGCCGCTCAGCAATGCGGTGATGGCGTTCCGGCGCATCGCGACCGCCGGAATACGGCCGCCGTTCGACTGCATGACGCTGAAATTACCATGAAAACCGGCCTCGCGGAGTGTATTTTCGAACCGGTCGAGATAGCGACTGATGACTGGCTGAACATAGGCTGAAAGCGCGGCGGTCGATGCACGCTCAAACTCTCGGAACTCGGCCGCGACCTCGTGACTGCACGTGATATGCACGTCCGGCAGCAGCCGTTCGAGATGCGATTTGAGGAGAAGCTCGTGGACGGGAGAAGCGTAGGAGGAGATCAGACAGATGGCGATGGCGCGATAGTTGCCCCCTCGAAGCTCCGGAAGCAATCGCTCCCTGATCTCGGATTCCGATACCGGTATTAGAACGTCACCATGGGCATCAATCCTTTCTGTGATTTCAAAGCAATCTTTTCTGCGAACAGGTGGAACTGGTTTTTTATACTTCAGATCATAAATATTGCGTCGGTCATGGCGCTGGAGGAAAAGGATGTCTCGAAAGCCGGCGGTCGTGATAAAGGCAATCGGCGCGCCTTTGCGCTCAAGGATCGCGTTGGTCGCAACAGTCGAACCATGAACAAGGTCCGTGACGACGCCGGGCTCCAGCCCGGTAGCACCGAAAGCATTGAATGCACCAATATCCGGGCTATGCGGCGTGCTGGGGACCTTGACCACCCGCACCTGCCCTCGGTCAACCGCAACCAGGTCTGTGAAGGTGCCGCCGACTTCAATGCCTACTCGCATAGCTTTACCTCAGGGCCGTCCTGTGACACAATTATAAGGAAGATGGCAGTTTGGCAATAGAGTTAAAAAAAATGGTTGATAATTTTATTCCTGTTGCTGACCTTCTTGGTCAGTCGCTGGGCCGCGACGGCTTGCCCCACCAGTCGGATGAAAAGCCCCTGGCCGTTAGCGCCCGACTGCGCCTGATGCGGCAGGGCCGCGAATGGACTCTTCAAGACCTCTCGGCTCGGAGCGGCATTTCGGTCAGCATGCTCAGTCAGCTGGAGCGTGGCATTGCCTCGCCCTCTATCCGCACCTTGCAACGATTGGCCGAGATATTTGGCGTCACCATGGGATGGTTCTTCGATGAAGCTGCGGGCCCCGTTAGGGGGGCGGCCTGGGTCCAACGCTGGACGCAACGTCGTATCCTTGATTTAGCAGCGCGAGGTGTTCGAAAGGAGATGCTTTGCTCCGGAGAAGGCCGCTTGCAGCTGATGATGATTACGATTGCCCCACACGGCAGTTCGGGGAACGCGGCCTACACACATGCTGGGGAAGATGCGGGAACCGTGCTGGAAGGAAGCCTGACACTAGAGGTCGATGGCGACGCACAGGTGCTGAATGCCGGCGATTCATTCCGATTTGCCGCCACCTTGCCACATCGATTCTCGAATGAAGGTGCTGTTGTGTGTGTGGTTCTCTGGGCAGTAACGCCGCCGCTCTATTGATCTGTACGGTTTGTAGACATCCTTTCAATGAATTTGATAGGCTGTGGACTTGATGGACAACGCTGCGCGTTGCCCACAATCCCC
>JAJZNH010000075.1:540-3790 GCA_021811745.1 Acidobacteriota bacterium | reverse complement strand
CAGGACGTCCTTCACCTTTTTGGTGAGGCTGAGCAGCTTGAGGCCGGCGCCCTGGTTCTTGGCGGTGGTAAAGGCGCTCACCAGTTCGCCGAGGCCCGAGCTATCGATGTAGTTCACATCGCCCAGGTTGAGCAGAATGTTCTTCTGGCCTTTGCCAATCAGGTCTCGAATGGCGTCGCGCAACTGCACGCTGCCCTCACCCAGGGTGATGCGGCCGCTGAGGTCCAGAATGGTGACCCCGTCCACTGCACGGGAAGCAATTGTAAGTGCCACGGATAGTCCTCCTTGTCGGTATTTCGGTTATAGCACCTAGCGCAACCCGGGGCGGTGGAAGCGGAAGCTCTGCCGCAGAGGGCAGGTTCTCGATCCTTGGCCTGCGCCGCTGCGCCGCGAACTCTAAGTCTGATTGCTCGCCTGCGGAAGACGCTTGACCAGCGTCAACTCGGTTCCAGGATGCAGTTGTCGAAAGTGTACCTCATCCATGAAGGAGCGGATGAGAAAGATGCCGCGGCCGGTGCCGCGGAGAAGGTTTTCCGGCGCCAGCGGGTCCGGCAGCGTTGCCGGGTCCACCCCTTTCCCTTCGTCGGCGATTACGAAGACCAGGCTGTCCCCGGTATTTTCGAGACTCACCGCGATCTGCTTGACGGGGTCGTACTCATTCCCGTGGAGGACGGCGTTGACGGCGGCCTCGCGCACCGCCATGGCCACATGGAAGCGCTGGTCCTCGTCGAGACCGGCCTCCTCGGCCAGCTTTTCCGCGGCGGCCTCCACCTCGCTGACGCTGTCCATGGTTGAATTGAGCCGGAAGCTCCGGCGCCCTTTGCTGGTCGCACTCACCGGGTCGATTGTCCGCCTTGGGATGGGATAGGCGCCCGGCCGCCCCGGAAGCAAGACTGATGCTCCCGGCTGCAGTTCGCTGCGCATTTTGAACCTAGCTGGCAGTTTCAATTTCCCATCGCACATGTGTCAAGCAGAAGAGCGCGTAAACTGTGCCCGGCAGTCTAAACTCGAAACGATGGGGACGAGAAAGCGATGGAGCCACGCACCACAACCCGTGTCAGCCTGACGGCTTTGCTGGGCACGCCGGTGACGGATGCGCAGGGACAGTTGCGGGGCAAGCTCAAAGATATCGCGGTGAACACCGGCCCGGACGGCGGCCGCGTGGCCGGCCTGGTTCTGAAGACGCGCGACGGACTGGCGATCGTGGCGTCCCAGGAGGTGATGGAGACGCCGGCCGGCACCCTGGAACTCCGCTCTCCAGGAGCCCTGGCGCCGCTCCACGACGGCGGTAACTTCCTCTATCTGCAGCAGGACCTGGTTGACCGCCAGATTATCGACATCAACGGCCGCAAGGTGGTTCGCGTCAACGATGTGGACCTGGAATGGCTGGGGCACGGAGCGGCGCACCTGCTGCGCGTGGCCGAAGTCGAGATCGGCCTGCGCGGCGCCTTTCGCCGCATCTTTAAAGGCATCCTGCCGCGGACTCGACTGGAGACGATTTCGCGCAAGCTGGCGGCGCACAGCATCCCCTGGCAGTTCGTCGACGTCATCGAGCCCGACCAGGCCCGGCGCGTCAAGCTGCGCATCGAGCATGAGCGGCTGGCCGACATTCACCCTTCGGAGCTGGCCGACATCCTCGAAGACCTGGCCCCCGCCGAGCGCGAGGCGATTTTCACCTCGCTCGACGAGGGAGTGGCGGCCGAGACGCTCGAAGAGGTCGATCCCAAGCTGCAGAAGTCGCTGCTCGAGAAGCTGGACGAGGAGCGCATCGCCGACATCGTGGAGGAAATGGACCCAGGCGCCGCGGCCGACCTGCTGGCCGAACTGCCCGAAGACCGCTCCGACGCCATCCTGGAGGAGATGGAGCCGGAGGAGCGCCATGAGGTCGAGGAACTGCTCGAGTTCGACGAGCACTCCGCCGCCGGGTCCATGACCACTGAGTTCGTTGCCGTGAGCAGGGATGCCAGCGTGGCGCAGGCGGTGCAGGCGTTGCGCAACTTTGAGGGCGATCCGGAAGGGGTGACGGAAGTCTACCTGCTCGACGAAAAGCGCGTGCTGCGCGGAGTGGTGCCGCTGGCGCGGCTGGTGATGGCCCAGCCGGAGAGCAAGCTGAACGTGCTCAGCGAGCCGCGCGTGCTCTCCTGCCCAGCCGAGATGAGGCAAAACGAACTGGCCGAGATGTTCGACAAGTACAACCTGCATGCGCTGCCGGTCGTCGATTCGCAAGGCCGCATGGTCGGCGCCGTGCAGGCGGAAAAAGTGATCAGCTTCCTGCGCGAACGGCTCTGATCCGGGGCGCAGGGTGGCGCGGGGCGGGATTCGGAGCCCGATGGAGGTGGGACGGCGCCCGCGGCCCTCGAAAAATCGCGGCTTACGAACCCGGGCCGGGCTTCTTGCCTGCTCCGTGGCTCCGCAGCAGACCTTCCAGCTCTTCCTTGAACTCGCGCACATCGGTGAAGTCGCGGTATACCGACGCAAAGCGGATGTAGGCCACGGTGTCCAGGACCTTGAGATGCTCCATGATCAACTCGCCGATCTCGCGCGTAGAGCGCTCCCGCTCCGGCGCGTCGACCAGGAAGCCCTCGGCGGCATTGACGATTGTCTCAAGCTGGGAGGAGGAGACCGGCCGCTTTTCGCAGGCGCGCAGCAGTCCGCTCAGCACCTTTTGCCGGTCGAAGCGCTCGCGGCGTCCGTCCTTTTTCACCACCATGTAGGGGATCTCGTCGATGCGCTCGTAGGTAGTGAAACGGCGGTTGCAGCGCTCGCATTCGCGCCGCCTCCGGATCGAGTCGGCTTCCTTGCTCTCGCGCGAGTCCACCACCCGGTCCTGAGCGAATCCACAAAATGGGCATTTCATTCTATGTGGATTCTAGCGGATGGCGCAGCGCTCGCCGGGTTCAGCCGAACGGGCCGGCGCAGCATGCGGGGGCCTTTGGGGAGAGGCGGACAAAGGAGAGCGCTGCGGCTCAATCGCCGTTTCCGTGCGCATGCCCGTCCTGCAGCGGCATCGCGTCCGCCGGCAGCGGGTTTGCTTCAAGCCCACTTCGGTCCGCCGCGCCGGCCTCGAGTTCGCCGCGATAGCGCGGCAGGCAGCCGGGATGGTTTTTCTGCAGATACGCTACCAGCTTCTCGCGCACATAGCAGCGCAAGTCCCAGGCCTCGCCGGAGTTGCGCGCGTCCATCAGCGCGCGCAATTGCAGAGCGTGTGCGTCGGCGCCGGTCACCTGCAGCCCGCACACCTTGCCGGCCC
>JAJZNH010000075.1:0-530 GCA_021811745.1 Acidobacteriota bacterium | reverse complement strand
CTCTGCCCGCACCGCGTCCACCGGCACCGTGTAATCGGCATAGACATAGACATGACCCAGCAGGTTGGCGCTGATGCGCGTCCAGTTCTGGAACGAGTGGTCGAGGAAATACGAGAGCGGTACAACCAGCCGGCGCAGATCCCAGATGCGCACCACCACGTACATCAAGCCGATCTCTTCGATCCAGCCCCACTCGCCTTCCACCACCACCACGTCCTCCACGCGGAACGGCTGCGCGAAGGCAATCTGCACACCGGCGATGAGGTTGGTGAGGGTGCCCTTCATGGCCACGCCGACGATCAGGCCAACCAGGCCCGCCGAAGCCAGGATGCTCATGCCGATGTGCTTGATGGCGGGAAACGTCATCAGCGCGATGGAGAGCGACACCACCGTCACCAGGACGACGGCGATGCGGTGGATCATCTGGAACTGGGTTTGTACCCGCCGCGCGGTCAGGTTGTCGGCCACATCGATGCGGTAGCGGCCGGAGATCACATCGGAAACGATCGCAATGAATAACACCGCCATCC
>JAJZNH010000467.1 GCA_021811745.1 Acidobacteriota bacterium | reverse complement strand
CGGAACCACCTACGCGTATGAGAAGGGCAAAAGCTCCATCACCCATCTTCACTGGGATGACGCCACGCGCCAGTTGACCCATTGGGGAACTGCGGCCTGGACCGGACCGGATGGAAAGATCGTCGAGGTCGTCCATCCCTAACGAAGAACACGGCTGAGATGTGCACGAATGGAGGGTTTCCGGGGCAAATTGCTCGGCGGGTGTCTCTGCGTTTCAACGCACAGCAAGTTTCCCGCGCCGATGCTCTAACCTAGAGGAATGAGCGCCGCGAAGACACCCGGCCCTGTGACGGCTGAAAGATTCGACCTGCTGGTGATCGGCGCAGGACCCACCGGCTTGGCCTGCGCCATCGAGGCGCAAAGAGTGGGCCTGCGTGTGGTGCTGGTGGACAAGGGCTGCATCTGCAATTCCCTCTTCCACTATCCGTCGCACATGACCTTTTTCACCACCTCGGAGCTCCTAGAGATCGGAGATATTCCCTTCCCCAGCCCCAACGCCAAGCCCACCCGCAACGAGGCTCTGGAATATTACCGCCAGGTGGCCGCCCACTACCGCATGGACGTGCGGCAGTACCTGGTGGTCGAAAGCGTCAGCGGCGCGGAGGGCGATTTTACGGTGCATACAGCGGACCGTTTTGGCCGGACCGGCTGCCTGCACGCACGCAACCTGGCCGTCGCGACCGGATACTATGACCTCCCCAACCTGATGAACATCCCGGGAGAGGAGTTGAGCAAGGTTTATCACTACTACAACGATCCCCACCCCTACTACGGCCTCGACGTGGCGGTGATCGGCGGTAAGAACTCGGCGGCCATCGCCGCCCTGGAGTTGTGGCGGCACGGGGCGCGCGTCACCCTCATCCACCGCGGCCCGGAGATGCACCGGCACGTCAAGTACTGGATCAAGCCGGATATCGAGAACCGCATCAAGAACGGCCAGATCAAGGCGTATTTCAACTCTCACGTTGGCGAAATCGCGACCGATTCCATCACCGTGGAGACGCCGGAAGGCCAGCTCACGCTACACAACGATTTTGTCTTTGCGCTCACGGGATACCATCCCGATTTCGACTTCCTGGAGCGGCTAGGCGTGGTCTGTGGCGGAGTCGATCGCCTGCCGGTTTGCCACAAGGAAACGCTTGAGAGCAATGTTCCCGGTGTCTACCTAGCGGGAGTCATCGTGGCTGGTTCGCGGACCAACGAGATCTTCATTGAGAATGGGCGGTTTCACGGTCGGCAAATCGCCGCTGCGCTGGCGTTGAAGTTGCGCCCGAGCGGGCTGTCGGCGCGATGAGCAGTGCGGGCTATTCTGCCTTGGCCCAGGTGCGATCGGGATCGTAGCTCTTCATCGACTTGGCAATTTCCGCGGTTCGCGGCCCAAGATCTTTCTGATACACCACGCCATCCGATCCGACGATGAAGGTCATTACTCCCGAAGAGCGGTACTCGGCCGGGTAGGCAACAAAGGCAAATCCAGCGGTCATCCTTCCCTTGCTGATATAACTCTTCTCTCCGCCCGGCGCGTCCGGTCCCTGCGCCTTCAGGATGCGGAAATAGTAACCGTAAAAGGGACTGCGGCGCGGTGACGCTGCCTGCGGATATCCGTCCGCGTCCGCCAACGCCAGCATCGGTCCCAAGGGGCTTTCCGGGCGGCCCGCGGCGGTCTGCCAGTAGAGGCCATTCTGCTTGCCGGGGCTGCTCAGCATCCTTTGCGCAAACTGCCTTTCCTTCGCCCCATCATGCGGCTGCGCGTGGTAATCCTGTTCTGCCTGCACCAGCTCATGGCAAATCTTAATGACCGTCAGCTCGTTCTCCCCAATCCGGCGGTAGAGCACCTCTTTCTCGCCCGCCGGCGTATCGAAATACCAAAGAAACCCGCGATGGGCGATGGGAATCGGTGTCGGCCAGTTCTCGGCGCCGACAAACAGCGTCGTCAGCCCGTTGCCTTCGGTGACCATGCGGTGCATTTGCGCGTACTTCTCAAGAAACTGCTGGCGGTCCCGCGCATCTTCCACCGCATCGCCGGAAGACAGGAGCTTCTGTGCATCCGGACCAAGCATCTTGGCGAGGGCTGTTTCGTCGCCCGTTTTGAGGGCTGCAACCAGCGCGTTCACTGCATCCTCGGCAGACGCGAAGGTCTGCTGTCCCTTGGCCGGAAGGTCGGGCAAAGGCGCCGCGATGGAGGATGCCGCAGTAGCCTGGGCGTCCGGCCGCCGCTGCGCGGCTACGATTCCCCCGAACGACAGAAATCCCAGCGCCAGCGCCGCTACCGTCAACCCGCCGCCGCTCACGCATCGCTCGCTCAATTTTGTTCTGCCCATTCTCGCCAAGGCGGCCTCCATTGCCGGAAAGCGGTTCCTGTTCGAAGGACTTTCTTCCATGCACCGTTTCACCGCCGTCCTCCTCCGCGCATTCCACCCCCGTGGAAACCACCGCCGAAGCCGCCCCCATGGAAACCGCCGCCACCAAAGCCGCCGCGCATACTCGAGAATCCTCGCGCCCCGAATCCGCTAACGGCACCCCCGTGACCAAACCCGCCAAAGGCGCTGGAACGGACACCCGTCATCGACCGGCCTCCAAAGCCGCGCATCACCCGATTCTGATTTCCAAATCCCCCCCGGAACCTGTTATTGAATAGGCCGCGGTTCCCGCCGAAAGCCCCTGCCCGTCCGCCGACGGAAACGAATCCCCTTCCGCGCCCGGCAAATCCTGGCCGCCGGAAACCCTGGTAGTCGCCGCGCAGAAAGGCCCGGCGGTTATAGAAGTCGTCACCACGCGAAAACCATCGATCGCCACCGAACCACACACCCGGATGCGGGCCCCACCCAAGGCCCCAGCTCCGCCATCCCCAACCAAACGGAGAGAAAGGTCTGATCCCGATGCCGATGCCAAATGAAAATGCCGGCCCGCCGATTGTCCACCACGGTTCGAAACCAGGCCACAAGCCCACAGGGTAACCATAGACATACTCGGGGTTGTACACCGGTACGTACACCACATCCTGCTGCGCAGGCTCGATCTCCACGTCGCCGTTGACATCGTTGACCGTCTGCTGAGGCGTGTTTTGCAGATTACCTGCCTGCTGCGCCTGTTGGCGCATGAACTGAATCGCGCTCATCACGTCCTGGGGCTGGTTGTAATTCGCATCGCCCAGTTCCGAGGTCCACGACAGGTTCTGGTTCATGTCCGCCAGCACGCTGGGAAAGGCCGTGAGCGCCTTCACGCTGGGAGCCCAATCCTGCTCGTTGACGGCGTTGGCCAGCGCCTCCCCTGTTAACCCCGGATTCTGCTGGACGAACCGCTCCGCCTCCACAATCTGGGTTGGGTAGGTGGACGCCGCCAGGATCTGGGCAACCAGCGCATCGGGATAGAGGGCAATCGGGGCGACCAGTTCCTGCAACTGGTCGGGGGCAAGTGGTGCGCTCGGTGGCGGTGCGCCCGGCGACGGTGGCGGCGGCGCTATCTCCTGGGCAGCAACCGCAAGCGACAGGGCCAGCCCCAGCACGACTCCCAGCGCGATCCTCCCGGCCAGTGCCAGATTCAATCGACGCAATCGGATTCTCCTTCTGTTCTCCAGCGGTCCCGCATGCGGTTCCAGATCCGGCGCGAGGAGCCAGGGAAGCCGTCGCGCTAGCACACAGCGGCGCAGCAAAACCCAGGCTGTGGCGCGCCATCACATCTGCGCGAGGGAGTAATTTTAATGTTAGATGAAATTTTGGGCGTCAGGTTAGTCGTTTGAGCGAACCAGGATCTGGAAAATCAATCTGCGGAAAAAGTTGAACTCCGGACCTT
>JAJZNH010000280.1 GCA_021811745.1 Acidobacteriota bacterium | reverse complement strand
CTGAGTTCGACGGGAACAAAAGCCTTCAGGATCGCGGCACGGCAGCGAGTCAGCAGGAAGATTTCGTCGCCGGCCAGAACATAACCGGGCCGCAGCGAGCCCTTTCCGGCTGCGGCGGCTTCTATTTCGGCCACAAAACGGTTGACGGCGGCGAATCCCGGCCCCGCTGCGCCGGCTTTTGCCGCAACGGCGCGAGAACCTGCTCCCATGCGCGCACCGCTCAAAGGTCCGGTACCTCGGCAATCGATGTAAGGTTCATGCGGCTCCAGAATACCGTTCCCGGCGCGGTAAGGCCAGCGTCTTAGAAGCCTTCGAGGACATCGGCCACCAGCTCGCTGGCAAACGCGCGTGAGAGCCGGGCTACGGCGGCGGGATCTTCCTGCAGGAAGGTGGGCAGATCGGTGGTGGATTGGTACTGCTCGCGGTAGACGTACTTATTGTTCTGGTAAAGGATCTTGCCGTCGCGTTCCTTGAGCGTGACGGCGGCCACCACGGTGATAAGGAAGCTGGAGGATTGTTGCGTGGAAGAATTGTAGGTGAGAGGCATGATCGACTCCTGAAGGATGGTGCCGTCGAGAACCGCGTCGGCGCCCGGGTCATTGGCCGGGACGATGTGGAAATTGGTGCGCGCGGAAAATTCGCTGATCACGGCGCTGGTCATGGCCGTCTCCGTGCCATTGATGTCCGTCTTGGTAGCAAAGACCGGCACGGCGAGAGTCTTCACGCCGGGCGGCAGATTCGTGGCGGCGCCCAGCGTGTGATACCCGCATCCGCTCAGCACGGGCAGAGCAAGCGCAAAGAACGCAATAAAAATCCGGCGCATGAAGCCATCTTATCGCGCGTCTCATCGCCAGGCGGTGACCAGCTTGAACAAACCCGGCTCCGGAAGGCTGAGGCCATCGGCGCGCCCTGCGAGGTAGATCCGGTTCAGCTCGGCGGAACTGAGCTGCTCAATCCGCTGGAACCCAGCCCGGCGCAGTTCGGCGTCGAGTTCTTCCGGCGCGAGAAAGAGCTGGAAAGGCTCGCCGGCAGCGGCCACGCGCTCTGACAGCGCCTGGAATCCCGGCCGCCGCGCCGGGCTGAGTGTCTCCGGCGAGAGGGCGTAATCGAAGCTGATCGCACTGCCGGTGGGCAGGGCGGCGATTGTGCCCAATGTGGCGCGGAATGCTTCCAGCGTGAGATAGGGAACCACGCCGAGCCATGCGAAGCATGTGGGCCGGGTGGCGTCAAACCCGGCGGCCACCAGACCCGCTGCGAGCGTCTGCCGCTCAAAATCGAGCGGGACGAAGGTGAGAGATGTGGGGATCGGAATCCGGGCTTCGGCGAGCAGGGCGCGCTTCCATTCCTGAGTGGCCGGGAAATCGGTCTCGAAGACGCGCAATTGCGGAAAGGGGTTGCGCCAGGCAAAGGTGTCCAGCCCGGCGCCGAGGACGACGTACTGGCTGACGCCTCCAGCGACGGCGGCTGCCAACCGATCCTCGGCGTAGCGGCTGCGCACGGCCATGAAGGCGCGAAAGGCGCGCGCCATCGGCCGGGCCTCGTGCTCGCGATCCAGGGTAAAGAGCGAACCGAGCATAAGCAGTGCCACCGGATCGTCGAGGACGAGGGGCCGGTCGAGTAGCTGATGGGCGGCGCGCCGCATGGCTACACGAAGAGCAGTCCTGCTGGCCCGGCCTGTCTGCATGCCTAGCAGTCTAAATCAAGCGGAAATCCGCATAAGAGGCCCGGCCAAGTACCATAGTTGCCATGAGCTGGATTGGATGGGCGGTGCTGGCCGCTGTTTTTGCCGCCGCTACGGCGCTTTTTGCCAAAGTGGGCGTCGCGCATGTGGACTCAAACCTGGCAACCGCGCTGCGCACCAGCGTGGTGGTGGTCTTTACGTGGGGCATAGCTCTGGCCCTGGGCAAGCACGGCGAGATCCGCTCGCTTGACCGGCGCACGATGCTTTTTCTGACGCTCTCCGGCATCGCCACGGGCCTCTCGTGGCTGTGCTACTTCCGTGCGCTGCAGTTGGGGCCGGTGTCGCGCGTGGCGCCTTTGGACAAGCTGAGCGTACCGCTGGTGATGCTGCTGGCGTGGATGCTGATGGGCGAAAAGCTGACGCTGGTGGAGATCGCCGGCGGCGTACTGATCACCGCTGGGGCGATGATCATGGTGCTCGGGTAGCGCTTCCGTAATGACAAACACGTACCGAAGGGCCGCCTTCCGGGCTTTCCTATACTGATACGAGTGAGTTCCCAGGACAAAAGCGAAGAAGTGATGAGGCGTCCGCCGCGGCGGATCGTGCTGACCGGCTTTATGGGTTCGGGCAAAAGCACGGTGGGGCCGCTGGTGGCCGAGCGGCTGGGCTGGCGGTTTGTGGACGTGGACGACGTGATCGAGGCCGAGGCCGGCATGGCGATCACGGAGATGTTCAAGCAGCACGGCGAAGTGATCTTCCGGGCGCGGGAGCGTGATGCGGTTGCACGCCTGGTCACAAGCGACCGGGTGGTACTGGCGCTGGGCGGCGGAGCCATTGAGACGCCGGAGACGCGCGGCCTGCTGCTTGCCGATCCGGAGACGTTGCTCGTGCACCTGGAGGTGACGCTGGCGACGACGCTCGCGCGCTGCGGAGGCACAGAGCACACGCGTCCGATTCTGGCCGACCAGGCAAACCTGGCGCGGCGCTATGAGCGGCGGTTGCCCCTCTACCGCGCGGCCCACGTGACGATCCGGGTGGACGCGCTCACGCCGGAGGAAGCTGCGGAGATGGTGCTGCAGGCGGCGGGGTTGAAATAAGCAAGTGCAGCCACCGATCTGAGCCCGGCCCTCTCGCTGCTGGGATTCGCGGCTGGGATCGTGACCGGCGCCCTTGGTGGGCCGCGAAACGGGCAATCGCTTTTCTCAATTTGGCGCTACTCTATTGGGGTTGCTTGCCGTGGCTGGTCGAAAGACGTGAGGAAGCGTGACCGCAAGAGCCACCATCGGGAAGCGGGTTGCACTGGTCAGCATCGCGATTAGCGGCTCCCTGTCTGTTGCCAAGATCGTGATCGGGATGATGGCGAAGTCAACCTCGGTGGTGGCCGATGGCGTTGAGTCCGTCGGCGATGTGGTGGCGTCAGCGTTTGTTTATTACGGATTTATGCTCGCGGCCAAACCGGCAGACAGGGAGCATCCCTACGGGCACGGCCGTTATGAGACGCTTACAGGGCTGATGGTTGGGCTGATTCTTGTGCTCGCCGGCGTCAGCATCGCTGTCAGGTCACTCGAACGCGCCGCAGCCGTCCATACAACACCCGCTCTCTACGGCATTTGGCCGCTGCTGGCCTCACTGATCTTAAAGGTGATCCTGTCCACCATGAAGTTCCGGTATGGACGCCGGATCGGAAGCTCGGCTTTGATCGCGGATGCCTGGAACGATTTTGTGGACATTATCTCGGCGATGACGGCGATGGCTGCCTTAGGGCTCACCGCCCTGGACCCGTCAAAGTTTTTGGCCGCCGATCACTATGGGGGCTTTGCAGTTGGCGTGATTGTGGTCTTCACGGGGATTCGCGTGGCAAAGGATTCCACCCAGCGCCTGACCGATACCATGCCACGGCCGGAGATGATCGAGGCGATTCGCCGGGTGGCAATGGGGCATCCGGCGGTACGCCGGGTCGAGAAGTGTTTCGCCCGCAATACGGGGCTGCAATATCATGTGGATCTCCACATCGAAGTCGATCCCGCGATGACCGTCCTCGAGTCGCACGAAGCGGCGACCCAGGTGCGGTTTGCGATTCGCGAGCAGCTCGACTGGGTGGCCGACGTGCTGG
>JAJZNH010000738.1 GCA_021811745.1 Acidobacteriota bacterium | reverse complement strand
CCCGCGCTCGGATACACGCGCGCCATGCGGCCATAGCCGATGGCCGTGAAGAGCATCGCCACCATGGCGAGAAGGATGGTGGTGACCACATGGCCGTGCGCCTTGTTGCTGATGACGCCGTAGATGCCCATAGGCGCCGTCGGCTGCACGATCACCATGCCGATGATAATCAGGTTCCACAGGCCCAGGGCACGCCTGAGGCGGACCGCTTCTCCGGCCGATGAAGCGGATGCGGCGCTCGCTTGTCCTGGTGGCGTCATGGCGGGCTCGTGGGAAGATTATCATCCGGCGCCGAATATTTTCCGATGGCGCGGGTGTTGTGCCGATTTGCTTTCAGGCATACGCTTGGGTCGCCGGCGGGTTCATCCGGCGAAAGGGGAAGGCTCATGAACTGGACGCTGCTACTCACCAACCAAATCGAGAGCGCCTATTCAACCACGGCGAAGTTGCTGGAGAAGGTCGAGCCGGACAGCTTCGGCTGGAAGCCCGGCAGCGGAACGAACTGGATGACCATGGGCCAACTGCTGCGGCACATTACGGACGCATGCGGCACCGGCTGCAAGGCTTTCGTGACCGGTGAATGGGGGCTTCCAGCGGGCAAAACCTGGAAGGATCTGCCCCCGGAGGAAGTCATGCCGCCTGCGGAAAAAATGCCCACGACCGAGAGCATGAAACAGGTGAGGGATCTGCTGGCGCAAGACAAGGCGCTCGCCCTGCAAATGGTCGAGCAGGCCGGTGAAGAAGCCCTGGCCGAGGAGAAGGTCGCAGCCCCGTGGGCACCGGAAGCGCCCGCTGTCCTCGGCCTCCAGATGCTGAGAATGGTCCTGCACCTTGAACGGCACAAGAGCCAGCTTTTCTACTACCTGAAGCTTCAAGGCAAGCCGGTCGACACGATTGACCTGTGGGGGTAACAGGTTGCGGAAAAACTCGACGGCCGGCAGGGTCTTGTAACAGCGTATGGCTTCAGCCGTGCCGCAAATGCCGGGGCACCCAGTTCCCGTGGTGGCATGGGGTCATGAGATGTGGGCCACCCGCCGGAGAGATGAAAGAATCTGAAGTTGTCCTAAAAATTTAGGTTGACAAGCGCGAAAACCGGCTCCATACTCCTATTTATTTAGGAGATTCCATGGCTGGACGCAAAAAAGGATCGACCGCGCTCACCCCGCTCGAACTCAAGATCATGCAGATTCTTTGGAGCGAGGGATCGAGCAATGTTCTTGAGGTTCAGAAGGGCCTTTTGCCCAACGATGACCTTGCGTATAACACCGTGCAGACCATGCTCAATATTCTTCATCGCAAGGGCAGAGTCCGGCGCGCTCTGAAGGGGCGCGCCTATGTGTATCGCGCGGTTGCCTCGCGGGAAAAGGTAATCGGCCAGGCTTTGCGCGATTTTGTTGAGCGCATGTTCGGGGGCTCATCAGAAGAACTTGTCATGAGCCTGATCAAGGGCCGGCAGGTGAATCTGGAGCAGATCGTGGATTTAAGCCGAAGTCTGGCGGCTGAGGAAGGAGAAAAGCGCGATGAGTAGCAATTCGGGTATTGTTGTCTCTTACTGCCTGAACTCTGTCTGGGAGGTTGCGCTGATTGCCGCGGCGGGATGGCTGGCAAGCCGTCTGCTCAGGAGGCTCGGCCCGAGGACAGAGCATACCGTCTGGGTTTCCACGCTGATGCTGGCGGTTGTGATGCCTGCGCTGCCTTTTCTGCGCCGGCTGATCGCGATGCTGATCATTCCGCAAATGGCTGGCCAGCAATCTTCGATTGCCGTCCTTTCCGTTCAAGGGGGCGCGGCAGGCCAGGCCGGCGTGCATGCGCTTTCCTCGCCCGTTCTCTGGGCTATTCTGGCTCTTTACTGCGGATCAATCCTCTATTTTACGGCTCGTCTCCTTCGCTCACTGCATGGCGCTGCAAGGTTGGTGCGGCAAGCTTCTCCTCTGTCGCTAACACCAGTGCAGGAGGAGATGTGGCAACGCTGCAAGCGATCGTTCTCGCTGGATAAAGCCCGCATTCTGGCTTCGCCGCAGGTATCGGGTCCGGTTGCGCTGGGATTGCAGGAGCCGGCGCTTTTGGTGCCGCCGGAATTCGCAGCGAACTGCACGCCCCACGACTTTCTTGCCGCCCTGGCCCATGAATGCGCTCACATGATGCGGCGCGACTTTCAGAAGAATATCTTCTACGAAGCCCTGGGTCTCTTGCTTGCCTTCCATCCCGTGAGCTGGGCGCTCAAGGCACAGATTGCGCAAACGCGCGAGATGGTCTGTGACGGCATGGCCGCGGAGATGATGGATTCCCACAGTTACGCTCAATCACTGCTGCGGCTGGCGGCCATGGTGGCCGCCCATGCGCAGTTCGCAACAACTCACGCCATCGGTCACGCCATTGGCATCTTCGACGCCAATATTCTGGAGAAACGCATCATGAGGATGACTCTCAAAAGGCAGCACATCAGCACCTTTTTGAAGTATGGCCTGATCGTTCCGGCAATGCTCTTCCTGCTATCAGTCGCGGTTGGCGGAGCGGCCATGGCGGTCACCATCGAACCGCAGTCGGCGGCTCAAAAGGTGGAGCAGACAAGTCCCTACGGGCCGGTCTACAAGATTGGCAAAGGCGTCAGCGCGCCAGTGCCGCTGAACAGGGTGGAAGCAAAATTTCCCAAGTCCGGCCACTATGCCAAGGGCTTCCAGGCGATCGTTATTGCCCGCCTCATCGTGGATGCGGAAGGCATGCCCCGTGACATACGTATCACGCGTTCGTACAACAAGGATTTCGACGCGGAGGCAATCAAGGCCGTGAAGCGGTACCGTTTCAAGCCTGCTATGCGGCAGGGCAAGCCGGTCGCAGTCGCAATAGCCACGGAGATCCAGTTCAAGATGCATTGAGGAGCCGCTGTGCGCTCAGGTGCGAGCGGTCAGGATGAGCTGCCCGCTCCGCAGGTCGAGCGCAAAGGGCGCTTCCTTATCCGTCCGCAACTCCCAGCCCAGACCGTGAAGAATACCCGCTTCGATGCCTGTAATCGTTACGCCTTCGTCGGAGAGAATTTCGGACTCCCAGGCCTGTCCGCCGCGTCCCCAGGCCAGGATCGAGCGATTGCCGACAAACAGCAGCACGCCCTCCGCGACTGCGGGGCGTACTTCCAGCACCGGGCGGTAGGCGATCATGGTGAAGCGCTCCGGCGCCGTGGTGTCGATGATGTAGGCGTAGCCGCCTGAGACCACGCAGGTTTCTTCCGGCCTGGGCGCGGACCAGATGCCGGTGGGCACAACTGGATCGCGAAAACCGAGGGCGCAGGTAGCGAGAAAGCGATCCCATGTCTCAGAAGCGAGACCTGGGGCACCCGGCGTCGGCGCAGTTTCCGAGGTCCCTCCACAACGTCGCACGGTATCTGGAGCACCCGGGCGGATCATCACCTCCAGTGCGCCGCGCTCGACCTCCTCGGCTTGCCGCGGATAGACAAAGTGACGGGCAGGCAGAATTGCGGGCCGCGCCGCAAGCACCTCGGCCTGCCAGCGATGAGGAAAGCTGTAATCGATCGTTGGCGCGGTCATGGCTCGGCCTCGTAGCGCAGAATCCATCGCAGTTGTTCGTCGGTATTCGGAACGGGGCAGCCGCGGGCTGCTTCAATCGCGTTGAGCGCGGCTTGCGGCTTCCAGCCCAAATGGATGAGCGCGCATGCCGCGGTTATGGTGGACCGGCCGATGCTGCCGCGGCAGTGTACGCCGATCTTTTCGCCGGCGCGCAGCCGCCCTGCCAGACCCGTCACAAAGTTGCGAAAGGCATCCGTATCGGCTGGAACACTGAC
>JAJZNH010000778.1:1413-3799 GCA_021811745.1 Acidobacteriota bacterium | reverse complement strand
GCCTCTTCGGGCAGCCTGGAGCGGCTGGCGGAGGTGGCGGAAAAGGTGATGCGGGCGGCAAACTACTCCCCTGCCGAGATGCAGGAGGCCAATCGCCATGACCTGCGCCTGCTGTTGCGTCGACTGGCGCTCACGGAAAGGGACACGAGGCGGATCCTGGGACTGTTCCGGCGGATTCTGTGGCGCCTGGAGCACGGCGCCGGAGCAAGGAATCGCAACGACACCCCGCAGGACAAATGAGTCCGAAAGGCCGCACCTTCGCGGCCCCTGAAACAAGGATCCCCTTCAAGCCACTCTCATCTGCAAGACTGCCGCAAGACGCCGACTGATGCGTTGGCAGGCGCTGTCTTACCTCGCCTGCGGGCGCCTTGCGCCGGGGTAAGGCAAAACCGCCCAACCCGCATCGTCATGGGCACAACGTCTCGCCGTCTTGCTCCAGCGAGCTTTCGTCCTCCGCTACTCTTCCTGGCGGATGATCTCTTCGAGTTTGGGCTTGTACTTGGCCGCGCGCCCGGCGCGGGGCTTTGCATCGATCACCTTGGCGGGCCTGGGTTGGCCCACGCGCTCGCGGGCGTTGGCCTTGACGGCCTTTGCGGCTGAAAAGCGGGCTGGCTTGCGTTTGGCCATGGCTAAGGATGAGTATGGAGGAAAAGGCGCCGGAGGGAAAGAACCGGTTTCCCGCGCGACGAACTTTACGGCAGGGGAACTTACGGAGGGCCAAACAGGATGGAAGAGCGAGATTTTTTTAACGAGACTACGGAGCAGCGGACGCACGTGCTCACCTGCCCCAAATGCGGTCAGGCGGGAGAGTACAAGGTAACGTGGGTAGTACGGCGTAAGCGAGCGCAACTGCCTCGTGGTGCGGACGAGCGCGACCGCGCGCGATTCGCCAAGGCGCAGTCCTACATGGTACGGCGTGACGACAAATTGTCTTGCGCAAATATCCGCTGCCGCAAGCCGTTTGAGATCACTACACTGCAATCGTTGGCGTTTCTGATGGATTAGGCCGGACGCGACATCTTCTTCCCTCAACCTCCGCACACCTCGGGAGGCGGGCGTGCACAGCCCTGTTGCTTCGAGGCGTACCATGTGGATTCCATCGGGTATCCGGGCTCGCTCTGCCGCGGCCCTGCTGACCGTCTTCGTACTGTTGGGTGTGTCGCCCGCTCTCTCCCAGCAGGCGCCCGTTCAACTCCCCAAGCCGCAAATCACAGGTGGTATGCCCCTGATGCAGGCGCTGGCTCAGCGCAGGACGACACGCGCCTTTCGCGACCAGGCACTGCCCCTGCAAACGCTCTCGAACCTGCTGTGGGCTGCCTTTGGCGTGAACCGGCCGCGCGAAGTAAAGCCGGGGCTGGGCCGCACCGCGCCATCGGCTATGAACAGCCAGGATATTGAGCTCGACGTGGTGCTGGCCGACGGCGTTTATGTATATGAGGCCGATAAGAATACCCTGCGCCCCATCGCCGCAGGCGACGTGCGCGGCAAAATCAGTCCGCCGGCAGCCGCTCAAGCGGCAGTGACGATCGTCTATATGGCTCCGGTCAAAGACACCTTTGCCCAGGTGGATGCCGGCTTTATCGGGCAGAATGTTTACCTGTTTGCAGCCTCGGAGGGACTGAACGCCTGGTTCTACACATTCCACGGGCTCGACGTATCGGCTGCGGTAAAGTTGCCGCCGGACCGACAGGCTCTCTACGCGCAATCGGTTGGCTATCCGCCCATGTAGGTGAGGCATACTCCGAAAATCCCGCACCACGGAGGCACGGGCGATCGGGAGGCCCGGACCATCGCGAAGAAGGATTTTTGCGCCGCGGCATACAGGGTGCCAGCACCTCATGCAACTTAACTGGCGCGAAGGCGGCTGCATGTGATTGAATCGGGAGTAAGCGGACGGGCCCGGAGGTCACCAGCGGGGCCCGCGAGGAGAACTTAATGGCAAATTCTCTGCTTCCCCCCGAAGAGCGCAACCTGACTCCCGACCAGGTTGAAGCGCTGGACAAGCGGCGCGACCTGGGTCACACCTTTCTCGTTATCGCCTGCCAATTCACCGTGATTGCCACTGTCCTGCTGCTGTGGGTCGGTCAGGATCTGACCTATTCACCCGGCTGGGATCATCCCATGTTTTATTACTTTGTTCTTGCGTTAGTGCTCGTCGCGGTCTTCGGCATCACCGGCCTGATTCTGCGCCGTGGAACGCCGCGTATCGATTAGATTCGGTTCGCGGCTGTATGCTACCCCGTTGTGATCACCGCAATATTGGCGCAAGACGGTTTAGCCTTGAGAGTGCCGATGGCCGCTGCTTCCCTTCCCGCTACCCGCACGCCGCCTCTCGATTCCAGGCTCACGGACAGCTATGGCAGTGTGATCCATGATCTGCGCGTCT
>JAJZNH010000778.1:0-1403 GCA_021811745.1 Acidobacteriota bacterium | reverse complement strand
TATACTGCCGCACCGGCGAGGCGGGGCCGCAGTATCCCGAACTCGCCATCGGCGAGTATCTGCGTCTGATCAGGCTGTTCGTGGATCTGGGCATCACCAAGGTGCGGCTCACCGGCGGCGAGCCTTTGCTGCGGCGCGGGCTCCTCGACCTGATCAAAGAGCTGGCGGCGCTGCGCACAGTGGAAGGCGAGCCGCTGGATCTGGCGCTTACCACTAATGGCCACCTGCTCGAATCACTGGCCGAAGCGCTGAAAGCCTCCGGGTTGGATCGTGCGACGGTCAGCATGGACGCGGTAGACGCCGCCACCTTTGAGCGGATCACCCGGGTCCCGGGCAGTTTTGCAACTGTGCTCCGGGGCATTCGCGCCGCCCGCACCGCCGGCCTCACACCGCTCAAAATCAACTGCGTGCTCCTGCGCGGCTTCAATGACGACCAGATTGAAGGCTTCGCCCGGTTTGCCCGCGAGGAAGACGTAGTGGTGCGTTTCATCGAGTTCATGCCTCTGGAAGAGGGTCGTCTCTGGTCGCCGGAGATCGTCGTTCCGCTCGCCGAGATCGTGGAGCGGATCAGCAAAGTCCTGCCGCTGGTGGAGTTGCCGCGGCGCGAGGCCAGCGAAACGGCGCGGCGTTACACGTTTACTGACAGGGTGGGTGAGATCGGCATCATCGCGCCCGTAACCCGGGCCTTCTGCGGGGCCTGCAGCCGGGTGCGGCTCACCTCCGACGGCAAAATTCGCACCTGCCTGTTCTCGCAGGTCGAGCACGATCTCTACGGGCGCATGCGGGCTGGCGCGGATGACCAGGAGCTACGCTCATACATTCACCATACCGTGCAGGGTAAGGAAGCACGTCACCACATTGGAGAGCCAGGGTTCCTAAAGCCGTCGCGGTCGATGGTGCATATCGGGGGCTGACCGCCATGTCCATCCTAAAGCGCTGGCAGCGCAAGGGCAGGCTGAAGCGATGCGCTACATCCACGCTCCGCTCACTGACCGGCGAGAAAAAAGTTGCAGAGAGACTCCTTGCAAAGGGTCCAACAATGAAGCACGAAATGCAAGAAAATATCCCGCTCGCTGATCTGCTTGTTTTTCACCAGCTGGCTCGCTCGCTCACCGCAAGTTTCGACCTGGATACCATCCTGCGTACGATTCTTGAGCACATGGAACGGTTTATCGAAGCTGAACTGTGGACGCTGCTGATGGTCGATGACGCCAGCCAGGAGCTGTATTACGCCATCGCTGCCGGAGGGCGGCAGGAGGCTTTGCGCGAACTGCGCGTCCGGATGGGCGAGGGCGTAGCCGGCTGGGTTGCGGAGCACGGCGAAACGCTCATCGTTCCCGAATCGGAGCATGATCCGCGCTTAAGGAAGGAGCTTGCCGTCAAGTCTCAGGGCGTGCGTTCAG
>JAJZNH010000607.1 GCA_021811745.1 Acidobacteriota bacterium | reverse complement strand
CCGGCGGATGTACCACCACCCGAACAGCGGCGTCAGCGCCATCGACGGCACGATCCACAGCGCGCTCCAGCGTACGATGCGCGCCTTCAGCGCCGCGTCCTTCTGCACGCTGGCGGTAATCAGCGCGTAAATCCCAGCCAGCGCAAACGCAATCGCCGAACGCAGCAGCAGCGACGGAAGATAGGTGGGATTGAGGAAGCCCGCCCAGAAGCGGTGGCTCTTGATCCAGCTCCCCGAGGTCAGCATGAAGGTGATGATGCCGTTGATCACCACCAGGCTCATATAGGCAGCGCCGAAGTAAACCCATCCATACCACTCGTGTAGCCGCGCATCCAACTTGTCCCATCCGTACAGATAGAGCAGCGCTGCCGTGATCTCAAGGAGGAAGAAGACCCACTCGATCGCCCAGGCCCAAACATAGATGTCGATCAGGTCGCTGGTGGCCGTGGGGGCAATCAGCCCAATAGTGATCCAGATACCCACGCCGGTCACCGCGCCCAGCACCACCGACACAAGCACGAAAAATTTGGTGTGCCTCTTCAGCCAACCCAGAAGCGCGGTGTCCTGCGTGCGCCGGGCCTTCATCTCCGTCACCACCAGAAACAGTCCGCTGCCCACCGCAAAGTGAGAGATAAATACGTGGACGATGGCGACAATTGCGATCAGCAGCCCGGCGCCGAAGGCGACATCCCAGACCGGATAGTTCATGCGGCTCCTTCTTGCCTCAATCGGTGGTTGCCCTGCGGCGGGAAGAAGGACGGGCTGCGCAAGTCCCAGAGCTGCGACCTGATGCTTATCAAACCCAAAATCCTGTACACGTACCCTATCCTCGCCGCGTCCTGACTCTTGCGGCTAGGGTGCGGAAGGTCGCATGGAAACGCTGGCAGCCGCCTTAAATGGATTGCGCCCTACTGCCTGCCACCTTTCAACCTCTCGGGCAGGCCTCCTGGCTTGCAGTGACGCACATCACACGATTCGCCGGCTCCGGCAACAGGTTGGGAAAGAGAAGGATGTGCGCTCGCGCAGTAGAGGTTTCGCACCGTGGAGTGGCCCGTCGCCACTTCGCCGGCAACTGTCCACGGAATGGCTTCAGTCGCAGATAAGCGCTGCTTCAGGAAAGGCCTGCGTCCAGTCCGCAGGCTCTGCGCCGGCATCTATTTCGCCGTCTGTGCTACCCTCCAGTCGAAGCATAAAGAACCCATCGACCTCGGCGAGCACCTCGGCGCCGGTCCGCGCCCTGTAGATGGCCGCGCGCAGCTTTGCCCCTCCAGGCACGCCGTGCGTAAACCATGTGGCGAACTGCTTCATCTTCCCCACCGGATCACCGATTCGCGCTTCGCGCGGCAGATCCTTGGTTGCCTCGGACTCCGCCAGCAGCATCTCGAAATACGCTCGGATCATCCGGTAACGGTCCGCGACCGCCGGCTGTTCGTATGCACCCGTGGCCGTATACTGTGCAATCTGCCGGAAGATCCACGGATTGGCCGGCGCCGCACGGCCGATCATCACCCCGTCGCAGCCTGTCTCGGCTACCATCGCCACCGCATCTTCGGGCGTGCGGATGTCGCCGTTGCCGATCACCGGGATTCGGACCGCCTGCTTCACGGCCGCGATCCACTGCCATTGCGCCTGTCCACTATAGCCCTGTTCGCGCGTGCGCGCATGGAGCGCCAGGCCGTTCAACCCTTCGCTTTCGGCCATCCGCGCCAGCTCCACGCACACAATCTGCTGCTCGTTCCAGCCCATGCGGAACTTCACCGTAAACGGAATCGTCACGGCCTTGCGGATGACGCGGAAGATCTCGCCGATCTTTGGCAGGTCGCGCAGCAACCCAGAGCCGCCGTTGCAGCCTACGACGCGCTTGGCCGGGCAGCCCAGGTTCAGGTCCACCAGGTCGAAGCCCGTTTCCTCCACGATCCGCGCCGCATCGGCCAGCGTCTCCGGATTCGACCCGAACAACTGCGCCCCGATGGGATGTTCGTCCTCGTAAAAGGTTAGGTAGCGGCGGCGCTTGGATTCGCGCATGCGACTGAGCCCGTCTGCCGACGTGAACTCTGTCATGATCAGGCCACAACCCGACTGCGCATTACTTACCGTCGCCTCAATCTCAGAGTGCCCTACCCCCGTCACGTCTTTATCGATGCGATTCAGGTGGGATTCATCGACGCCCGAAGCCGAGAACAAACTCGCATGCCGGATGAAGCGCCGGAAGACCGTGTCCGTCACGCCGGCCATCGGCGCCAGCACCGTAGCCGGCCGCACCGCCACCGTGCCAATCCGCACTGCCGCCGGTACCCGCGCCTCCGCAGGCATCTCATGCTCCACCGGATTGTCCCAATGCTTCTTCACGGTAAAGCCTTTACGCGCCATACAAGCACGGCTCCTTGCCGCCAGCCGTCAACAAAATCATCGCTGCCTTCTGCTCTAAACAAACTTAGGCCTCCGCCGCGGCGGAGGCCCGTTCTTCAAAATCCGTCGCGCCGGTCTACTTCGCCTTAGCCTCGGTCGCCTTCGCGTATTTGCGCCGGAACCGCTCCACGCGTCCCGCCGTATCCACCAGCCGCTGCTTGCCGGTAAAGAAGGGGTGGCACGCCGAGCAGATTTCCACGTGAATGTCACCCTTGTGGGTCGAACGCGTCTCAAAACTGTGTCCACAAGCGCACACCACGCGCACCGCGTCGTAGTTGGGATGAATCTTTTCCTTGGGCATCGTTAAAAAAAGACCTTTCCTACAATCGTTCTCTCCTATTTTATGGGCCGCGGGGCGGAATCGCAACGCCCGCAGTCGTTGGTCGGTGGTCCGTTTACCCAGGGCACGTCCGCCAAGTCCCGTCGGTCACTCACCACTTGCTCTCTAATCGCCGCCCTTCAGCGCCTTCTCGATTCCCGCCTCGGCCAGCCGCGACATGATAGCCTGGCCCGCGGCGTTGGGGTGCACGCCGTCGAAGCTGAACTTCTTCGGCAAGCCACCTTCGGCATCCGCCATGGCCGAATAGTAGTCCACGTAGACGTAACCCTTCCGCGCCGCATATGCCTTGATCCATTTGTTCAGCACCTTGATCTCGGCCGCCGGGTGCAGGCCCTTATGCCACCAGAAACCGGTAGACGGCAGCACCGAACACATTACCGCCTTGATGCCGTTGGCTCGGGCCAGATCGGCCATTGACATCAGGTTGTTCTCTGTCTGCTGCAAGGTCATGGGACCGGTGTTCTCGGCAAGGTCATTGGTGCCGGCAAGGATCACCACCGCCTTGGGGTGCAGGTCGATCACATCCTGGCGAAACCGAAGCAGCATCTGCGGCGAGGTTTGCCCGCTGATGCCGCGGTTGATGTAGGGCTTGCCGGGAAAGGAAACATTCAGATGCCACCCTGCCGTAATCGAGTCACCCATAAAGACCACGCGGTTCACACCCGCGGCAGGCGGCCCGACTGTGGCATCGGCGTCGTGGTAGTGCGCCAGGTCGCCGAAATCGGTCATCAACTTAAAATCGAACCCCCGCCAAAAGGCATTGTCGGGCTGCCAGGATGGCATGGTCAGTGTGCCCGGCGCGTGGGCCGGCGCCGCGCTTCCGCCTGCCTGACTCCTCGCCATCCCTGGCGCCAATAACCACGCCGTCAAAACTGCCGGCAATATCATGGCGCGCAAATTCCTTGGTATCATCCGGATACATCTCCTCCGATCGGTTTTCGCGCCTTCAGGCGGCCTCCGCGCTTCCGGCCCATTGCACGCGTTCCGCGCTGCTCCTTGCGAGCAGTTGCCGGCATCCCTCTGACCCCTCCCCCGGCGCGTCCCAGCGATT
>JAJZNH010000624.1:2457-3801 GCA_021811745.1 Acidobacteriota bacterium | reverse complement strand
GGACCGGTCGCCCACCACGACCCAGACCAGCCGGTCGGGGTGGATGACTTCCTTCGCCGCTGCCGTGACCGTCGCCGCGTCCTGCGCCCGGATGCGGTCGCCATAGGTGTCGAAGTAGCGGTCGTCGAGGCCGAAGGTGACGATGTCCGAGAGACTGCCCGCGACCGCGCCCATCGTCGGTTCGGCATCATCAAGACCCTCCGCGAGGACTACCGCGAACTCCTCACCGATCCTGACCTCGCCGTGGTTCCGGCATGACAATTCGTGAAAGCCAGCTTTACGCCAGACAACGGCGGTCCCGTATCCCGGCGCCATCTATTGCGACGACACTTGAATTACCACCCGCCGAAGGCTCTGCCTTCAGACAGCCCGCCGTAGCGGCACCCTGTGCAGATTTCCAGGTGCAATTGAATGGGAGGATTGCCTGTGGAGGGCGTGCTAATTCGCCGGCGTCGGCATCTTCGCCGTTTGTCTGGTCACCTTTAAGATTAGGCCGCGTGCGCATTAACTCTGCAAAGCCCGGCGAAGCGCGAACGGACACGGAATCAATTGCTTAATTCAATTGCATTGGTTAAGACAGCTTGACAGCGCTCACGGTCCTCATCCAGGCCGAGGCGCGAAGATTCAATTCTTGAGTATGCTGACGCGTTCCGGCACTGCGGCCAGGGCCAGCGTGCGATCCAGCGTAGCGAGCGGCAGATTCTCGCGCAATGCCAGCTCCAGATACGCCGCATCATAGACACTCAGACGATGGTCACGCGCTATGCGCAAGATGAGCTGGCTATCGCCCAGTTCCGCAATGCGAATCGACAATCGTTCCAGGTTGCGAAGAAAGGCATCCGCATCGCTGGCGGTGATCCGTTTTCTCCGTTCTGCGATGACCAGAATGTTCCGTACTTCATACCACCAGAGTGCGGGAACGACGGCGTCCTCCGATTCCGTCCTGGTCAGCATTCGGTTGGCCAGACTGCTGCTCTCGTCCGGCAGCGCCCATGCGGCCGCGATCGAGGCATCCAGAACAAAGGCCAATCAGAACCTCCGGCCTTTTGCTTTGGCTGCCAGAATCGCGGCCGCAGTCATGCCTTTGCTGCGACGGCCAATGGCGCGAATGGCTGCTGCAGCCTCGGCGCTATCTTCTTTGCGGGCATCCTGTTCGGGCACGATGCGCGCAATCGCCCGCCCATGCCGAGTAAGACGGAAGCTGGCTCCGCGTTCAACCTCATCCAGAAATTGAAGCAGCTTTGCCTTGGCCTCGGTGACAGGAACTTCGCGCATGGATTCCTTCCAGAATGACCAGAATTTCTGGTTAGATTATAGCGCCACTCTCATTCTCATTTACCGGAG
>JAJZNH010000624.1:0-2447 GCA_021811745.1 Acidobacteriota bacterium | reverse complement strand
ATCTCGTATTCCCCGCTCACCACGCGCGCAATCGCCTCGGTATAGGCAATGTGTTCCTCCGCCAGAATGCGGTCGGCGAGTGAGTGCGCGTCGTCGCTCTCCAGCACCGGAACCGCCCGCTGCGCCACGATCACGCCATGGTCCAGATGCTCATCCACAAAGTGCACCGTGCAGCCGGTGATCTTCACTCCGTAGTGAAAGGCCTGCTCCTGCGCGTCGAGTCCCGGAAAAGCCGGCAGCAGTGCGGGATGAATGTTGAGAATGCGATTGCGAAACACGGCGACGAACTCCGGCGAAAGCAGCCGCATGTAACCTGCCAGGCAAACCAGGCCAACCCTGTGCGCTTTCAGGCAGGCGATCACATCCGCATCATGCTCGGCGCGCTTGCGCCCCTTGGAGACAAAGACCGCGCTGGACAGCCCCATTTCCCGTGCTTTGGCCAGTCCCGCGGCCTCAGCCACGTTCGAGATGACGACTGCGATCTCCACGCCGGGCAGCCTTCCGGCGCGAATCGATTCCGCAATGGCCAAAAAATTCGATCCCCGGCCCGAGAGCAGGATGCCCAGGCGCACCAGCTTGTCGCCCGTACTCATATGTACTGTACCCGGCGCTCGCCCTTCACCACGCGCCCAACCACGTAGAACTTCTCTTCAGAGCGGTCCAGCAGATTCTTGGCCCGGGTAAATTTGGCCGCCGGGATGGCCGCAATCAAGCCAATGCCCATGTTGAAGGTTCGCATCATCTCGTCTTCGGAAACCTGTCCCAGTTCGCGCAGGTGCTCGAAGATGGGCAGCACCGGCCACGAGCCGGTCTCGATCTGCGCCGCCGTATTCTTGGGCAGAATGCGCGGCAGGTTTTCCGTGATGCCGCCGCCGGTAATGTGCGCCATACCGGTGGTCAGTCCCGCCGTTACCAGCTTCTGAATCACGTGCAGATAGCTGCGATGCGTCTTCATCAGCTCCGTGCCGGCCTTCTCCTTGAGGGCGGTCACATATTGCGTTGCCGTGTATCCGGCCACCTCGAACAACAGCTTGCGCGCCAGCGAGTAGCCGTTGGTGTGCAGCCCGGTCGAGGGCAGCCCAATCAATACATCGCCCGCCTTGATCTCCGCGCCAGTAATCATCTTGTCGCGGTCCACCGCGCCCACGATGAATCCGGCCAGATCGTACTCGCCCTCCGCATAGAAACCCGGCATCTGCGCTGTCTCGCCTCCGATCAGCGCGCAGCCATTGGCCTTGCAGCCTTCGGAGAGCCCCGTTACTACGCTCTCCGTCACTTCGGGGTCCAACAGTCCGCTGGCCAGGTAGTCCAGGAAAAACAGCGGCGTCGCACCCTGCACCGCGATATCGTTCACGCAGTGGTTCACCAGGTCGATGCCCACCGTGCGATGCTGCCCCAGCTCGAAGGCGATCTTCAGCTTGGTGCCCACACCGTCGGCCGAGCTGACCAGGATGGGATTCTTCCAGCGCTGCAAGTCCAGCCGGTACATTGCGCCGAAGCCTCCGATTCCCCCCAGCACATTGCGGTTAAAAGTCTTCTGCGCCAGAAACTTGATGCGCTCCTTGGCGCGATCGGCACGGCTTATATCGACGCCGGCATCGGCATAGGTTACGGATTTTGGCTTGGAATCGTTAGGCACGGTCTGGACTTTCCTGGGATGATTTGGCCCTTCAGAAATGGCCTGAAACCAAGATTTTAGCAGGATTGCCGTGGGTAAACATCCCGTTGCGGCAGCCGGATCGTGATTCGAAGACTCGTAATCGACGCGCTCGGCATTGGCTGTGTGGCTGCCAGAATTGCGTGTCACGGGCTACAGGCTTTACGTGTCACAACCTGTGACAGATAATTCCGGTATTCCATTTTTCATAGAGTAGAAACATGCCACCCGGGCGGCCGGCTGAGCTAGCGCGCGGGGTCAGGAAAACCAGCCCCAATTTTCCCCAGCGGTCGAGCCGCTGCTACCACCACCGCTGGGTGCCACGGTAATCGTAAACTGCTGGCTGCCCGTCGCGCCGGTAGAGTCCGTCACGGTGACCGTAAAGGTCGAGGTTCCGGCTGCGGCGGGCGTCCCCGAGAAGACCTCGCGTGCAAAGGCGAAGGCGATCGCGCTGGCGACCGAGTCGGACCAGGCGTTCGAGAAGCGCGCCTCGGGAGAGGTCGCGGCGCTGCCGAAGGGTGCGCCGGCCACCGCGCTGCCCATTGACACGATGCCCTCGACGGCAACCGCGCTCTGGCCCGCCGCCGGCCACGGCAGGTTCAGGGGCGGTCCGCCCACGGCGAACGACGAGGGGAGCGCCGGCGGCGCTGTCGTGGCGTGGGTGGTTCCTGGGCCGCCGAGCGGCGCTGAGCGGCCTCGGGCATCTGGCGGTGCTGCTGGCGCTCACGGCGTTCTAGGGGCTCTCGGCGGCGTCGGGCGCACGAATCACACGCGGCGCGGGCACGCGGTT
>JAJZNH010000951.1 GCA_021811745.1 Acidobacteriota bacterium | reverse complement strand
TGTTTGCGGGTATAACCTCCTTTCGGGCTAGGCTGGGTTGTGAGCGGATCGTAAATCGGGATCAGCGCGCCCTTGGCGTTCCGCAGGTTGGAGAAATCGCCGCTCCGCTCAGCTAACGTCGGCACCGTGACGAGATACGGCTGTCCCTGCCGCAACCGGAAACCGTCGTAGCTCGCAAAGAAGAAAGTCTTGTCGCGTCGAACCGGGCCGCCTAAATTAGCCCCGAACTGATTCTGCGTGAATTGGGGTGTAGGAATGTTCTCCCGATTATCGAAGAAATTATTCGCATTAAGAACTTTGTTACGGAGATACTCGTAAGCCTCACCATGCAGTTGATCGCTTCCTGACTTGGTGATGAAGCTAACGATTCCCCCAGAGAACCGCCCATATTCAGCTGGCAGATTATTCGTCATCACCTTGAATTCCTGCAGGGCGTCCTGCGTGGGAACAATTGCCAACTCGTTCGCATATCCTGTGGCATTCATGGGGATTCCATCCCAATAGGCAGCGCTTTGGTTGGCGGTCCCGCCATCAATCTGGAAGTTGCCCGGTGCGAACGAGTTCTGTGCTACCGGGCTCTGCCCGAATCCTGCCTGCGGGACAACCCCCGGTACAAGTTCAACCAAAGCAATCGGATCTCGACCATTCAGCGGCAGTTCATTTGTCTCTCGCTCTCCAATGACCTGCCCGAGCGAAGAGGTTTCGGGCTGCAGCAGAGGTGTCTCCGCGTTTACTTCTATCCGCTCAGTTGCGCTGCCCACTTGCATGACCGCCTGGATTTTGATGCTGGCGTTCACAGTTACTTCGATGGCATTGCGGGAGAGGTGCTTAAACCCGGCATGATCCACAGTCAGCTTGTAAGTGCCAGGTGGAAGATCCACAAATCTTCCGAATCCGGAGCTGTCGCTCTTTTGGTTCTGTGCGTGACCGGTATTGATGTTGGTCAGGGACAGTTGGGCATTCGGAATGACCGCGCCAGTAGCATCGGTTACGTATACCGTTATCGATCCGTTCACGAATGCCTGGCCAAATGCGGGGCGAGGAAGTAGGCCGGCTGTGGCGATTAGCAGCAATGAAGCCAGGGCAAGAATAACGCTTATACCAATTCTTCGGCGGCCCCTCTCCGGAAGTGGAATATCCACCGGCAACGTGCCGGTGCTGGTAACGTTCGTTTCAACCGCAACAGACCCGGTTGCCGGGAAACGCGTCGAACTGATCGACGGCGACCCCACACAAGATGCCATTTTGACCTCTCTGCTTAAGACGGTAGGTACTCGCTAAGTTATCGGGCACGAGTACGGGATTCAGGACACGCATCGAGTCATGGCGCGATGGCGCCATGACTGGATGGGGACTTGGCTCCTGTGACGTGCTTCCGGGGAATCCTCCGCCCTGTTTCTTGCCGCGACCACTTGAAGCCGCCGATTTCCGCTCTCGACAAATCCTGGATCTCGTGCAATTATTGAAACGATTAAGAGAAAGACGGGAAAAACACTCAATGTATACCACTCAGACAGCCGCTACGGCTGAAAATAGAGATCAAACCGTTTCGACAAAGTACTCTATGCGACGAAACATCCCTGTGTCAAGGGGACAATTTCCAGAACTTTTCCCTCAGGTTTTGAGGAGTTCGCCATATAGCCGGTATGGGATCGGCCAGTTGTCTTGATCGAAAAGTGCGAGGCTGGGATTCATGGAAGAAGGGATTTTCCGTAAAGAGAAATCTGCTTGCCCGGAGATGCGCCAGATCTCTATCCACCATCGGATTACGGGGCTCGCCTCGCGGCCGATCTGGGAACCGGCCATATTTCACACCGTGTGTTCTCAACGTAGGATTACAATACGGCCTTGTCGTGAGCTGACAGTCCCGGAGGAACATTTATGCATCCATTCGACCCCAAGGAGAATTTTCGTGCCCGGCGCAGATTGCTAAGCGCTATGGCCTCAGCCACCTGTGTTTCAGCAGCTACCTTGCTCGGAGCAGGAGCGGCCAGCGCCGCCGCCGCTACGCCGGCCATTTCAGGCGCTGCCGAATCGGATCCAGAGGCTCCGGAGCAGTTTCTTGCGCTCGCCCGCCTGCGCAACTACAAGAGCCGCCGCTCGTCCAGTTGGGACCGCACGGGCGGAAACCGGGACGCTATCCCCATTGAGCCGGGGCAGACGGCCACACTGTTCGACGTGACAGGCGCCGGTGTGATCACTCACATTTGGTTCACAATTTCTTCGCAGGACGCGATGCACCTGAAGAATCTGGTTCTGCGCGCATGGTGGGATGGCGAAAGCTCGCCTTCGGTCGAGGTTCCCATCGGCGACTTCTTTGGCCTTGGGCTGGGCGAATATTTTGTTTATCAATCCGCATTGCTTGCCGTTGCGTCCATAAAGGGGCTCAATGCATACTTCCAGATGCCATTTGCAAATGCCGCGCGCATGACTGTCACCAACGAGGGTGATGTGCCCACCCACAGCTTCTACTTTGCCATCGATTACATTACCTTCGACCGTCTTCCCGATGATGTGGGCCGGTTTCACGCTCAGTATCGCCAGGCCGCGCCGTGCAAGGCAGTGGTCAGTGATGGCAAGAATCTGAGCGGGCGGAACAATTACGTCTTTATGGAGGCCACCGGCAAAGGGCATTTCATGGGCGTAACGATGTCCGTGCTGCAGAACGAAAACAGCTGGTTCGGCGAGGGCGACGACATGATCTTCATCGATGGCGACTCCATGCCGACGATCAACGGGACCGGGACTGAAGATTATTTCAACGGGGGCTGGGGTTATGGCAATGAGCCATATGATTACCTGCACGTGGGAACGCCGTACATCGTGGATCCCAGGTGCATTGGCGGCCGCTATTGCCAGTACCGCTGGCACATCGAAAGCCCGATCACCTTTGAGAAGTCAATACGAGTAACCATCGAGCACGGAACCGCCAATGACCGCTCCGACGATTTCTATTCGGTGGCCTACTGGTATCAGACTGAACCGCACGCCGCCTTCCCGGCGTTGCCCGCGCCGGCGGAGCGCATTCCAAAGGTTTATAGCGTAGGTGGACCCAAGGCGGCGGCTCCCCTGCCGGGCAGCTAGTCTGCATGGAACGGCCGGCCGCGGTTACGGCAACGGCTTCGGCGGCCTCGAAGACTGAAGCCAGTTGGCATCCATCCACGCACGAGCGAAAGGAGATATGTTGTGAATCGCAGACGGTTTCTTTCATGGACAGCGAATACTCTGGGCGCCCTTGGCCTTGCCAGCAACGGACTTGCCGCGCAGAAGTCTTCACCCTCAGCAGGCGTCACGCCGGAGAACGCGGCCGATTCTCGCCGCCGCCCCAATGTCCTCTTCATCATGTCCGATCAGCATAAGCGGACTTGCATGGGAGTTGCCGGCGATCCGGTTGCCGTGACTCCCCATCTGGACCGGCTTGCGCAACAGAGCGTTCGGTTCACCAGCGCGTATTGCAACTACCCCGTATGCGCGCCCTCCCGCGCTTCCATGCTTACCGGCCGTTACAACCATAACCTCGAAACCTGGAACAATTCGGTGCCCTATGCGCCGCGGCACAAGACCATCGCCCATGCGTTCAGCCGCGCAGGTTATTTTTCCGGCTTGATCGGCAAGATGCATTTTGTCGATGCGCAGACGCACGGCTTCGAGTACGAGTTGGAGTTCAACGACTGGTTTCAGTGGCTCGGCCCGAAGGGAAAACTTTATGCGGATGAGCAGGGTCTTCGCACTCCCGGCGGCGCGGGCTTTCCCCAGATCGACGGCCTCTGGAAAGGCGAGGGCAATCCCTGGAGGTACGTC
>JAJZNH010000729.1 GCA_021811745.1 Acidobacteriota bacterium | reverse complement strand
CTGCGGGCCTGGTCAAAACGAGGATGCAATTCAAGCTCGAAAAATCGGTCAAGAAGAGCGGAATGCTCCGGCAATGCGCTCACAGGATGCACCACGATCTTCAACCCCAAGTTCTGCTCAACCTGGCCTTCTATATATGCGGCAACGCGATGGAGGTCCTGCTCACGAAGCAGGTCCGCTTTGCTTAGCAGCAACAGGGCAGGAATTCCGGCTTCATTCAGCAGGCGTAAGGTACCTAGATCTTCCTCATTGAGCGCCGCACCCGCATCGACGAGTACCAGCGCCAGATCGCATGCCGGCAAATACGCCATCGTTTCCGCCGCTCCCCGCCTGGCCAGTGAGCCAAGGCCTGGCGTATCCACAAGCACGATTCCCTGACGGAGCCGCGGCGAAGGGACCTCCACAACCGCGTGCACCACGTTGCGCTCGTTCCCGGGATTGCCTTCCTCCGTGATCAGGTTCCGAAAATCCGCGATTGTGACGGTCTCATCTCTGCCGCTGCCAAAAGCCACAGCGGCGCGCAGCTCCGATCCGTAGCGGAGCTTCGTCGGCACTGCCGTAATCGGGTTCACGCCCACTGGCAGAACGTCTGTGCCAAGCAGCGCATTCAAGAGCGACGACTTTCCGCTGTTCACCCGGCCAAAAAGCGCCACCTCAAGATGGTTTTCCGCAAGGCGCGATGCCAGCGAGGCGATGCGCGGCCGAAACTCGACCAATCCGTGGCGGGTGACAATTTCTTCGATCTTTTGGATCAGCCTTACGTCGTGCCCTGCGTCTTCCAGTTGCTTGAGGCGCAACTCAAGATTGGCTCCAAATTCCTGGCGGATGTATCGCTCCATGCCCTGAACGACGGAGCGTAGCTCATGCACGACACCGTTCAGTTCGCTCGCAGCATTTTCCGGAACACTTCCGGACCCTCGCATGTAGCTTGGCTTTAGCTCCTCAATGGCAATATCAACAAACGCGAGATGCGAAAGGATGGCGCGCGTGGCCGGAATATCCGGCGGCTCAGGATGCAGATCCTGCCACGCCAGGGCTCGCAAGAGCTGCTCGCGAATCCGGCGAATGTAATCTTCAAGCACACGAGTCTCTGCCGGCGTCACGTTCACAACGTGGCGTGGGAACGGAGATTTCGACGCCGTCTCGTGCAAAATCTGCTCGACGTCGCCAAGCAGCTTGTCGATGTACTGGCAGGTTACGCCCAGCCGCCGTTGTTGAGCGTCATTCAGCTTTCCTGATGGTTGCATGTCGCCCATCTCCGCTCGCCGTCCGGCGATGGCATCTCAAGATTGCGTCCTGAAGAAGCCATCGTTCGTCGGACCGGCAAGCTGCCCTTCAGCCTCAGGAACGTTAGGCCTTCACCGGTTTCTTCCAACGGTCATAAATAGTGGCGCCCGCATAGCGGGCCTGGCTGCCTAACTCGCGCTCGATTTCGAGCAGGCGATTGTATTTCGCAATGCGCTCGCCACGGCAGGCTGATCCGGTTTTGATCTGGCCCATCCCGGCCGCAACCGCAAGGTCCGCGATGCTGGTGTCGTCCGTCTCTCCCGAACGATGCGAGATCACCGCGCCATAGCTGTTCTCCCGTGCCATCTGGATGCAATCGAGCGTCTCCGTCACCGTGCCAATCTGGTTCAGCTTGATCAGAATGGCGTTGGCGATTCCATCTTTAATGCCCTGACGGAAAAGCGCCGGATTGGTCACAAAATTGTCGTCCCCCACAAGCTGGATCTGATTTCCCAAGTCAGCCGTCATCTGCTTCCACCCAGCGACATCGTCTTCGGCCACCCCGTCTTCAATCGACCAGATCTCCGGATACTTACTCAGCCAGTCTTTCCAGAGCGCTACCATCTCTGCCGGCGTCTTTCTGCTCTTATCCGATTTGGCGAAGACGTAATTGCCCTCATCGAAGAACTCGCTCGCCGCCGGATCGAGCATGATGGCGATGTCTTTGCCCGGCTTGTAGCCGGCCTTCTGGATCGCTTCAAGAATCAGTTCAATCGGTTCTTCATTCGACCTCAGCTGCGGAGCAAAGCCGCCCTCGTCTCCGACGGCGGTGCTGTAGCCTTTCTTGTGCAGTACGGATTGCAAGGCATGAAACGTCTCGGCGGAAGCGCGCAGCGCCTCACTGAAAGACGGAGCGCCGGCCGGCGAGATCATGAATTCCTGAAAATCCACGTTGCTATCGGCGTGCTTGCCGCCGTTCAGCACATTGAGTCCGGGAGTGGGAAGTAGATTTGCCGGTTTGTCTACGATGGCTGCATACAGCGGAACTCCGCGATCTTTCGCCGCGGCATGCGCCACCGCCAGCGATACACCGAGGATCGCATTGGCGCCCAGCCGGCCCTTGTTCGGGGTTCCGTCCAGTTCGCAGAGCCGTTTATCCAGTGCCTTCTGGTTACTCGCGTCCATCCCGCGAACGGCGCTTTGAATTTCGCCCTCCACGTGGCTCTTCGCCTTCAAGACGCCTTTGCCGCCATAGCGGGATTTGTCACCGTCGCGGAGCTCCACGGCTTCGCGCTTCCCGGTAGAGGCCCCAGATGGAACCTTGGCTGTAGCCACCACGCCATTGGAGAGTGTTGCGGTAACTGCGAGCGTGGGATTGCCACGCGAATCTAGAATTTCAAGTGCTTCGAGTTTGGCAATTTCAGACATTGAAGTACACTTTCCCGGCCCATTCGGCCGTAAGGCTTGAAGGAATTGCGGTGATTGCGGATGGAAGAGAGAAGATACGAAGACAACGCGATCCGATCGAGCGCTGGCGCGTGCCCAGCCGAATCGCGGTAACGACAAGAAGTTGCCTCAGTAGCGTGAGGGCATGCAAGAAGCCGCCGATCGGTCGCGCGGCCATAGCGCATCCGACACAACATGCCCAAAGACGCCAGGGAGCTACCATGGAATCTCACATCAACTTGTGATTGGGAATCGGGCCACAGACATAACTCCGTAACAGGATTCCCTGTCAGGAGTCATTATCTGTCCGGCCTCTCGGGTGGGACAGCGGTTAAAGGTGAACTCCCTCACCTCAACAACATCTCAGTAGATAACGGATTCAATGGGGTGTCAAGTGACTGCGCGCACAGGCAGTTGGCAGCAGATTGGTGCCGTAACCCGCTCACAAGCGTGAGTTGCGCACCGTTGGCGGGATTGACCTGAAAACGGGCGTCTCGCCAGTTGATCGTATCCTGAATCCGGCGAGTGCATGGTTAACCGACGGTCGCGAATGCCGCAAGGGTCTGTGCGACCGGCAAGTGTGGCGTTACAGACAAATCGGGACGTTGCCTTTGGAATTGAGTTCGGGATATGGTTGAAGCTTGATGGTCCGCGCATTCACAGCTGCGATGAACATTGTCCTGCTGGTTTCAACGCAGGGATTGCTCCTCACCTGTCATCTTCGGTGCACTCTGCACGAACTTGGGCAGAGCACTGGAAGGGATGCAGTCGGAATGTGTTCGATGTGCGCCCATGGAGAGTGCGATCACGCAGCTCGATCCGAAGGCCACAAAGCGGTTATGCGGGGTGCATCCTGCTCGCGGTGTTGCGATTTTAAGCAATCGATCTCTACGCAGGATAGCTCGCGACTTGAAACGAGTACGGCGGGCCAGCATTCTGCGGTTCCCGAACATATCGACACTACCCTCATTGTTGCTTTTCTCAGCGCTTCTTTTAACGCTGCAAGTCCCCCATCGCAATCGTCAGCACCGCCGCCTGCTCTAAATATCCGTATCTAGCTCCTCAAAAGCTGAACTTTCGTTTGGCAGTATGCCTCCGTGTGTTTTCAGCGGGGGTAGTTCTTCCGTGC
>JAJZNH010000733.1 GCA_021811745.1 Acidobacteriota bacterium | reverse complement strand
GCTTCTCTCGAAGCCCGGCAAAAAGCGCCGGCATGGCATTTCTGCCTTTGGAACGTCGGCGTATTTCACCATGCCTTCTTGATTCATCTCAAGGTAAAGGCTCCCATTCTCCGCGAGAGTCCGTATCCGGCAACCTTATGTGCGACTTCTGACGGGACATGAATACCTTCAGAAAAGGCAGAATCAAAACACGGCGCATCGATGTGATCTGTCACGCGTCAATATGGCTGCGAAGAAATGCACCCATCGCCGCCTTGTGCTCATCGGCGATCGAGTCTGATATTCGCCGCATTTCGGCGTCGGGCAGCGGTGCGAAGTCTCGCGCCAGCGCGGCGTTCCGTTCCACATACTCGCGTTTCGGCATTCCAATGACCGCCGTGCTCACCGGAAGGGACATGGAAAAATAGACCAGCTTCTCAACCGGAGCTTTACCCAGCAGCCACTCCTGCCCGAAGACCTTCATGGCAATCACGCCGAGTTTCTTGCGGTTGGCCACCGGCAACGCGACGGTTTCAAAGTTGCCCTCCGGCATCGGAATCGCCTTATTCTTTGTCCCAAAATCCATGCGCGTCAAACCCGCATTCAGGGCCATCTGAGTACAATCGAAGTCGTGCCGCTCCAGCGCCGCTGCCAATGTATGCGGATCGGTATGGCTGGTTATACCCGCGAAGCGCGTCATCTTCTGGTCGCGCGCCCAGTAAAGCGCTTTCAATGCGCCGTCCGGGGCTTCAATTGCAGCAAGATCTTCAGCGCGTCCCAGGCTATGAATATGGAGCACATCCACGTGGTCGGTCTGCAGCCGTTGCAGGCTGCTCTCAATCATGCGCTTGGCCTCGTCGGATTTGCGGGCGATGAATTTCGTTGCCAGCACCACTTCATTGCGCCGCGTCTTCATCACTTCGCCAATCCGCAACTCGCTCTCGCCATGTTCGCCATACTCGTGCGCCGTATCGATGTAGCTTATGCCGAGATCAATGGCGTGGTTCAACACGGCAATTGCCTCATCTGCATTCTGATACATCAGGTAGCGGCTGCCCCCGCCGAAAGCGAGGATGGGGACCTTCACGCCGGTCTTGCCGAATGAACGAGTCGGCATCTTCTTGCTCGCAGCGAAGGCCATGCCGGGCAGGAGCGCAGTTGCGCAGCCCAATGCGGATGCTTCGACAAACTGACGACGCGAGATCTTCATGATTTCCTCCAGCGCATCTATCTTCGCACGATGGGTAATGGGTTGGCCTGATTCCCGCGCCGACGCCATCTCCCCATCCGTCTGCCTTCTCAGTCCAGGCCGGCTCGCGCGCTGATTCCACAATGGCCACATCGGCGGGCAAAAGGTTGCCGCAACCGTACATCCCAATCCCCTGCGCGTCCAAAGACTTAAACGTAGATACCTTCAGCCGCACGGAGCGGAACGAAATCACAAGCGGATTTCGCCTGCATCAAAATCCAGAAAGGAGGTATGCTTTCTCTACGGTTGCCATTGTCGCGTCTTAACTCCAATAGGAGAAGCTTGGAATCATGCCGTTTACTCTTTCCCATGCTGCCGCCGCGATCCCATTTCGGCGAACGCCGTTGATCATGTCTGCGATTGTAATGGGATGCTTTGCGCCCGATTTTCCCTATTTCCTCTCTCTATCGCCACGCACGTTCTTCGGCCACACGTTCGCAGGCATGTTTATCTTCGATTTGCCGCTCGCAATTGCCGCGCTCTGGCTCTTTCACGCCCTCATCAAGCAGCCAATGTTGATGTTTCTGCCAACCGGAATTCGGCGCAGGCTTACCACCGGTGTCAACACCTTCCCGTTCTGGCCGTTGAAGCGTCTCTCTTTGATTGTGCTTTCCGTCCTGATCGGTACGGCGACGCACCTTCTATGGGACTCGTTCACTCATCGCAACTCCTGGACCTATCAGAACTGGGCGTTCCTGCGGGAGTCGGTTGAGTTGCCGGTCAGCGGCGAAATGCAGATGTACAACCTGCTGGAGTATGCATGCAGCATCCTCGGCCTCGCGGTGCTTGCCGTCTGGATTTGGCACTGGTATCGCACCACCAACCCCTCTGCCGCGCCGATCACTCTCCCCGTAGATGCCGCGCAAAGGCGTGCTCTCGTGGCTGTCTTGCCGGTCCTCACAACGCTCGGTGGCGCCTTGCGCGCCTATCACGATAACGGAATCCACCTGCAGATTCGGCCAATCATGCATTTCATGGTCGATACGCTGATTTCCGCTATCGTCTTTTTCCTGCTAGGGCTGTTTGTTTATGGCGTGATTCTCCGCCAGCACAGGCGCGCGCCTGTCAAAGTCTGAGACAAAGCCGGGGCTGGCGCGGCGCGCATCCGCTCCGCCAGTCCCGGCCGCTCAAGGTAGCCGGGAAGCCGCATTTGGCTTCCCTGCCCTCAGTGCGAGTCCGCTCCGCAGGCCAGCGCGCCACAGGACGGCGCAAAGAGGAAGGCCCGTTTCGGCGTCACCAGCAACAGAATGCGGCTCTATCCCGATGGACAAATGAAATGTCCATCCCGGTTCATGGCTCGACCCGAATTGTCTGCCGGGCGCGGATATCGTCTGAAGAAGCACCGACGCGGATCTCCACCTGGTCCGGCTCCAGAACCCAATGCCCTGCTGCTGTATCCCAGTACCGGAGAGAGTTGGCTTCCAGCGGGAGCATTACGGTTTTTGTTTCTCCGGCCGCAAGATGTACACGCTCGAATCCCTTCAGTTCCTCGATCGGCCGCTCCACCTTTGAATTCAGGTGCGTGACGTAGAGTTGCACCACCTCATCGCCGCTTCGGTCGCCGGTATTGCGGATGTCGATGCTTGCCTGCAGGGCACCACTACTATGCAGGGTGTTCGCGCTGAGCCTGAGATTCGAATACTTGAATGTCGTGTAACTTAAGCCATAACCAAAAGCATAAAGAGGCTTCTGGCGCAGATACATGTATGTCCGCCCGTGGCGAATGTCGTAATCCGTCATCGGCGGAAGCTGATCCATCGAGGCAACCCACGTCTCTGTCAGACGCCCTGCGGGGTTGAAATCGCCAAAGAGAATATCTGCCAGCCCGCTGCCTTCCTCCTGGCTGCTGTGCGTCATCTCCAGAATCGCCGGCACGTGCTCCTGCGACCATGTCGTCGTATAAGGGAAGCTCGCATCGAGCACAACGATCGTGTGGGGATTGGCGGCGTACACGGCCTTGGCAATCTGTTCCTGTTCAAGAGTCAGCGAAGTGCGATCCACTCCCTCATGGCCTTCGCTGGGCAGGTTGCACTTATGCCAGCCCGGCCCGCCGCAAGTGGGACTGTTGCCGATGATCACAATCGCGACGTCGGCGCGCCGGGCAAGATCCGCAGCCTGGCTGAGATCACTACCTGTCGCATACTGCACCGAGACATGCGCACCCGTGCGCTTGCGAATGCCTTCAAGCGGGCTGATCGCGTAGGGAGGCGTTCCGCCATACAAGTCGCCGAGCACCTTGTCCGCGTCCGGACCGATGACAGCGATCGAGTGGAGCTTCGTCGCGTCGAGCGGGAGCGTCTGGTGCTCATTCTTCAGCAGAACAATGGACTCGTCAGTCACCTTGCGCGCCAGCGCCTTGTGTGCCGGCCAGTACCACGGATCGCCTTTGGCCGCATCGACATCGGTGATGCCAATACCCGAGTAGGGCACGCGGCTCGCCGGATCCAGCAGTCCGAGTCGAATCATGACGCGCAGCAGTCCGCGCAAATCCGCATCAATGTCGGCTCCGCTCACAAGGCCCTGCTGAACCGCCTCGCGCGTAGCCTGCGTGGTCTTTGCATAGTTATCAATAAACTCA
>JAJZNH010000137.1 GCA_021811745.1 Acidobacteriota bacterium | reverse complement strand
CAGCCCGTCAGCCGCGATCTGCTGGTGACCGCCGAGGACGTTCTGGGTAGAAGAAAGATCGCGCGCGAATACGACATGGTCATCCTCGCAGTGGGCATCGTGCCGCAGAGCGCCGGTCTGCCGGGCTGCGTCGCCCTGGATGAATTTGGTTTTGCCTCAACCAATGGCGGGCCCGGGGTTCTTGCGGCCGGTTGCGTAAAGCGGCCGGCGGAGGTGGCTGTTTCAATTCGCGATGCTACAGGCGCGGCATTGAAGGCGATGCAGAGCGTAGCAGGCAGGGCAAATCATGGATAAACGGCTGGGCGTTTACATCTGCGGCGGCTGCTCCATCGGGGAGTCCCTTGACGTGGACCGGCTGGCGAAAGTTGCGGCGACAGGACATAAGGTTCCGGTGTGCCGTACGCATGCATGCCTGTGCGGCGAGGAAGGCGTTGCCCAGATTCGCGGCGACCTGACGGGCGGCGCGGTCAATGCGATCGTGATTGCGGCTTGCTCCCCGCGCGCCAAGATGGAGTGTTTCAACTTCGGCTCAACTCAGATCGTGGAGCGCGTGAACCTGCGCGAGCACGTTGCGTGGTCGCACCCCCCGAAGGATGAGGACTCCCAGGCGCTGGCGGAAGACTACCTGCGCATGGGCATGGCAAAAGCGGAAAAGATGGAGCCGCCCGAGCCGCTGGCAGAAACCATCTCCCGCGCGATCCTCGTGGTGGGCGGCGGCGTAACCGGTATCAATGCCGCGCTCGAGGGCGCCAAGGCTGGCCACGATGTGCTTTTGGTGGAAAAGGAACCGCAGCTTGGCGGCTTTCTCGGCGGCCTGAAGAAAGTCTTCCCAACGCATCCTCCCTACACTGAAGCCGAAGACAACCAGCTCGCGGAAAAGATCAGCGCGGTAAGCGCGCATCCTCGCATCAAGGTATTCTGCTCGACGCAAGTGACTCGGACCGAAGGCCAGCCGGGGATGTTCGACGTCACCTTGCGCAACGGGAATGATGCGGAGACGCATCGCGTCGGCGCCATTGTGATGGCCACCGGCTGGAAGCCCTACGATCGCGCCAGGCTGACCTTGCCCGGCTGCGATCTGCCGGACGTTGTCACCAACGTGGAGTTTGAGCGGATGGCCGCGGCTGGCTCCGTCGCGCGGCCTTCCGATGGCCAGCCAGTGAAGAGCGCTCTGTTTGTGCAGTGCGCCGGTTCGCGCGACCCCAAGCATCTGAGCTACTGCTCGTCGGTCTGCTGCATGTCCACCCTCAAGGAAGCGGAATGGCTGCGCGCACAGAATCCCGAGGTCGAAATCTTCATAATTTATCGGGACATGGTGACCCCGGGGACGTATGAAAGCTACTACCAGAGCCTCCAGAACCACGCGCTCAATTTTCTGATGAAAGGCAGCGTCACCAGCCTGGAGCGGGATGCAAACGGCAAGGTGGTTGTGAGCGTGGACGGCAGCCTGATCGGCTCTCCGATCCGTGTCGCGGTCGATATGGTTGTGCTGGCGACCGGCATGGTGCCAAATTCGGCTGACAATGACGCCATTCGCACGCTGCGCGATGCGAGGCGGACCGTCGAGCGGAATGAATCCGAGACGCAGCGAGCCGAAGCGGAAAAGATTGTCACTCTTTTGCAGGATCGGGATGGGACTGAGATTTTGAATCTCAGCTACCGCCAGGGCCCCGACCTGCCGGTGCTTCAAAACGGCTTCCCCAACTCCCACTTCGTGTGCTTCCCGTATGAGACGCAGCGCACGGGCATCTATGCGGCGGGCGCGGTGCGCTCGCCCATGGACTCCGCGATGGCCGCCGAAGATGCCTGCGGCGCCATGCTGAAGGCCATCCAGAGCGTGCAGCTCGCCACAAGCGGGCAGGCGGTTCATCCGCGCGCGGGAGATCTCTCCTATCCGAACTTTGCGCTGCAGCGCTGCACCATGTGCAAACGCTGCACCGTCGAGTGTCCCTTCGGCGCTCTGGACGAGGACGAAAAGGGGACGCCTAAGTTCAATCCCTACCGCTGCCGCCGCTGCGGCATCTGCATGGGCGCGTGCCCGGAGCGAATCATCTCCTTCAAGAACTACTCGGTGGACATGATCGCCTCCATGGTGAAGGCGATCGAGGTGCCGGACGAGTTCGAGGACAAGCCACGCATCCTGATCTTCGCCTGCGAAAACGATGCGTATCCCGCCCTCGATCAGGCCGGCATGATGCGAGCCACCTATGACGCCAGCGTGCGCGTGATTCCTCTGCGCTGCCTGGGCTCGATGAACATTGTCTGGATCGCCGACGCGCTCTCGCGCGGCATCGACGGCGTCATGCTGATGGGCTGCAAGTTTGGCGACGACTATCAATGCCACTTCATTCGCGGCAGCGAGCTGGCCAACCGCCGCCTGGAAAACGTAAAGGACACGCTGGAGCGCCTGCAATTGGAATCGGGGCGGATCGAACTCGTGCAGTTGGGGATCGACGAGGGCGATCGCGTTCCCAGGATAATCGACGACTTTGTCGCACGGGTCCGCGAGTTGGGCCCGAACCCATACAAGGGGTTCTAGATATGGCTGACGCGTTGATGCTCCGTCCGGATCGGGAACTCATCCGCGAAGTTACGCAGAACAGCGGCGGAGAGCTCAAGAAGTGTTTCCAGTGCGCAACCTGCAGTTCGGTCTGCTCACTCTCGACTGAGGCACGGCCGTTCCCGCGCCAGCAGGTTCTCAAGGCGCAGTGGGGGATGACGGATCAGTTGATCGGCGATCCCTCCATCTGGCTCTGCCACGACTGCGGCGATTGCACGGCCCGTTGCCCGCGCGGCGCGCGGCCGTCGGCGGTAATGGACGCCATCCGCATGGCAACCATCCGCCGGCTCGCCTTTCCGCGCTTCATGGGGAATATGGTAGGCAGGCAGGAGAATGGGGCGATCATGTTCGTGCTCTCCGCCCTGATCCTGCTGGCCATCGCCATATTGCCCGCCATCCGCTCGGAGGTGCGGCCTCTGGTCTTTGCCCAGATGTTTCCCAAAGACAGGCTGGAGCCGCTGTTCTTTGCCGTCAGCGCCTATGTTGTGCTGGCATTGACGATCGGCGCTGTGCGCTTTGTGAAAGCATTGCGCGCCTCGGGAGCAGACGGGCCGATTCTGCCGGCTCTCGTTCCCGTTCTGATTGAGATCATCCGCCATCGCCGCTTTGCGAGCTGCGGCGCCGGGCATGTCCGGCGCTGGGGACATCTCCTTGTGCTCTCCGGCTTTCTGGGCCTTGCCCTCATGGGCACCACGGTGGGCATCGGCAGCCTGCTCGGCCTGATGGATACCCCGATTCCGACGCTGAATCCACTGAAGATCTTTGCGAATCTGTGCGCTCTTCTGCTCGTCATCGGCGTCTCGTTGCTCTTCTGGAATCGCATCACCAACCCGGAAAAGCGCGCAGGCAGTTCGTATTGCGATTGGTATTTCCTGGCCCTGGTGGGCAGCGTCGGGCTGACCGGATTCCTCTCGGAGATGTTGCGCCTGGCGCAGAACCCCGACTGGATGTTCTCGGTCTACTACATCCATCTCTCCCTGGTCCTGACGCTCTTTTTGTGTACGCCCTATTCGAAGTTCGTTCATTTTCTTTACCGGACCTTGGCCATGGCTGCTACATGGCGCGAAAACCAATCACCCGGCCAGGCGCTCGTGGGTGCTCGTGGTTCCGAAATCACGTCCGCTTAGAGTCCCGGCCCTTACCGCGTTATTTGAACGAGGTCTTCCTATGCACAAACTCGTCTCTCCGCACGGCAGTTCTGACCTGAAGCCCCTGCTGCTTGAAGGTCGCGATCGAACCGAGGAAATCCA
>JAJZNH010000436.1 GCA_021811745.1 Acidobacteriota bacterium | reverse complement strand
TGGCGGACTGCAAGCGCTCTGGTAACGGTTGATCCCAAACGCGCACGGCTCCTGCTCTTACCGCTACGCAACCGGGAGTAGAGCAGACCACGTCGATAGTCTACGCGCGTCTCTATCCATTATGCCGTCTGCGCGGTGAAATCAGCTGCATCCACAAACAGGTCCTGGCTGCCTCGAAAGGGCCTCCAAAACGGCCCCTCCCTGCCCAATCACGTCGACAGCCGGATCATGTCGATCCGGCCGTCTCAAAATCTAGGCTGATTCCTGCAAAGGCGCTCCGCCTCATCGTGTCCGGCATTTAAGCAAGAGCCGGTTTCGGCCATTCATTTACGTGACGCTCGCTTGATAGCGACCACGAGCCGGTGCGGCGGTATCGATATCCGCAAGGGAAGGGATGCCTGGCGATCAGGCTGATCTGGGGCGGCAACGATGACTTGTCCGCTTGCCCCATCGATATTGAGAACCGCGGATTCCGGCGCATCGCCAAAATTGACAATCACGCTCGCGACATCCCGGCTCTTCGGGTCCATCGACTTGAAGACGGAATAGCGAATATCGGGTCCACCCTGTACGGTCGCGCCGAGGGTGTCGTTGAAGCGGCCGAAGAAGAGAAGATCCTCAAACTCCTGGCGAATCCTTATCAGCTGGCTTACATATTCCGCAAGCGGACGGGTCAGCGGCTCATCAACGGAGTCGTTATAGTGCCGCGGCGCCAGGTCCCACACCAGACCATAGCGCATCCCGTTGTTCATCGGATTAATGTCGCCGGGACTCTCGCCGAAGATGGTCGCCGTCCATTCCGGAAAGGTATAACGAAGAGCAGTGGAATCCATATCGACTGTTCCCATACGCATGTAGGAGACGTCGACGTAAGGCAGCGTCCGGTCATACCAGATTTCGGAAGCAATTGCGAAATTGGGATTGATCGACCGAGCGGCCGGAATCAATTCTCTGAAGGTCTCGACCAAGCCCTGCGGCAGCGACTTATCCGGCGAGGCCGAAAGATGCGGATCGACGTCAAGGGCCGCCAGGCCCTCGGTCTTGTCGAACTGGACTCCGTCGGCGCCGTCGCGAACCAGATCAAGATACTGATCGATCAGAAACTTTCTGTATTCAGGATGCGCGGGGCTGACCAGCGTCATGTACGATCGTGTCATCCCGGAGCGGGCGCTGATGGTTCCCTCGCCCCAACCAAGCAGTTGCATGTCCGGCGCCCATCGTCCTTCAACAGCATATTGCCTGAGCTTGTCGCGAAACAGTGGCGTTGCCGTGTCGGCAAACTGAATATTCGCGAAGATTAGCGGATGCACTCCAAGAGCGTGCATATCGGCAAGCGCCTTTTTGAACTCCTCCGGAGTTCCAAGCCGCGGATTGGGCCTGTACTGCGGATAGCCGCGATCGATTCCTCCCATATCCCAACCGAGGATCTCGAAGGTCGTGATGCCGTACTTCTTAGCGTCGGCTGCGAGCCTGGGCAGTTCGTTGAAGCGATGCACGACGACATCTTCGCTGTTGGAAAGAATGATCGACTGCCATGCGTTCTCCTTGCGAAGCCAGTCGGGAGGGCGATCGATCTTGAAATGCTGATCGTACCACGAGCGATAGATTTTGCTGGCCGTGTGCCAGTCGCCGTTGTGAACCTGTAGCGCCACCGGACCAGCGCTGAATGTTCCATGACTGGTATATGGAAAATTCACCCAGCCCGTCGTGATACCGATAGGTTCGCCGTTCGTCTCCGCCGGCGAGGGCCAGCTATCCCGCACGCTTGCGCTCTTGGTGAATGGCCGCAGCTCTACCTCTAGCAGAGAAACCCGCGTCTCAAGGTCCTGGTTGGCGTAGTAATACCCAATGCCCGCATGAGGGTTATAAACATCCATCCATCCCATCGGCATGGTCCCTGGATAGGTGAACGTTGCGGCATCGTAGCGAATTCCAAGATTTCCGCCGCCGTACCCGCCGCCGTTAAAGCGAGAAAAGAGCTTCGGGGCAAGATTAGATGTCCAACTGGGAACAAGCGATTCCGTGTCCAGCCGGTTGCCAATTCCCTGCTGGCCCCCAACAATTCCATACATCACCTCGGATAACTTGCGGTCGGTGGGGTTATCCACCTGAATTGAGAATTGAAGTTCTTCATTGACCACGCGAATCCTGTAGCGGACCGTAAGGGGCACCGTTTCCCGGCTGTTCTTCAGAGAGTTATACGTGCAGAGGACGCCGTCAGGCAGTTCGTCAATTTTGCTGACCTTCTGATCCCGGCTATTGAAGTAATTGCCTTCGTAGCCTTTCTGCGGAAGCACAATGCGGAAGTTTTCCCCGAGCCTCGGCTCGCCAATCACTTCGAAGGCAGGCTTCTTCCAATGCACGCCGACGAGGTCGCCAGTCCCTTCCGCGAGGCGAAGCGTCGCGAGAGGAGTGTCGACCGTCCGGGTCTGCGCAGACAGTTGTGGTCCGGCACACACTGCCAGAGGAACTACGATGCACTGAGCACAGATCAGCCTGATTTTCCGCATAACAGTCATGAAATCATACAATCCGTCCATCGTCTTCTTCATAACCGACTCCTGTTCATGGATGCTATTCCTCCATGGACGTCGCAGCCAACTGAATTTCGCTGCGCCTTGCAAATTCTGCGTTCCTATGCGCCATCGGCACGGTGATTTCGGAGCCGGCGTTTCCTCCTTATACCCAAGACCCCACAACGGAAGCGTATGCCGTGATATTCACACGAACCAGAAGAGAAATTACTTCATCGTCAGCACAGATCTCGCAGACTGTTCAGCAATTTTGATGGTGGTAATGGTATACGCTCGACGACGGAGCACGATACTTCGACCGTGATTCGAGAGGAAGATAAGCATGCTATCCCTCCTGCCTGGCGGTTGCACGGTGTCGGCCTGACAAAAAGCCAGCGTCATGGCCGCATGATTTGGTTCTTTCCCACCCTTGCGGCGAGAGCAAGAATGCCGCGCGGAACAGGTGCTGCTGGCGTCGCGCCTCGGCTTTGAGCCGGATTGGGCGAGTGGATTCACGATAGCGTCGAGCACCAGGACAGAGCATCGCGTTTCCTGGAAGCCCCTGTACGGCGAGCGCGACACGATGCCTGATAACTACAACGAGCTGACAGTCAAGCTCGCGCAGGCGAATGGGCACAGACTCACCGTTCAACTGCGCGCTTATGACGGTGGAGTCGCCGTTCGCTACGGCGCAGACGAAGCAATGCAGGTAACGAAGGAGCTGACTGATTTTCACTGGCCGGCGAATAGCTCAGCTTATGAGGAACACGGCACCGAGGGCATCTATCATCTCAATCCGGTGTCGAAGATCGCCACTGGCTGCCAGACGCCTCTCACGGTGACGCTGGCTGACGGCACCTACGCGGCGATTCTCGAGGCAGCAAACGCCGATTTTCCGCAAATGACAGTAGGCGCCGAACCTGGGGTTGAAAACACCGTGATTGCGGGGTTGGGCGGCACAGGAACGCTGCCTGCCGGAGGCTTCACGCCGTGGCGCCTGGTAATGTTTGCGAAAACGCCTGGGGAATTGCTGGAACATGACTATCTGGAACTCGACCTGAATGCTCCGCAGGCACTCACCGATGTGGCATGGATCAAACCCGGCACGGCCATGCGCGAGGTGACGCTTTCGACGGAAGGGGCGCACAAGGTGATCGACTTTGCCGCAGCGCATCACATTCAGTACATGGGCTTCGATGCGGGCTGGTACGGATCGCAGGATTATGCCACCGGCGACGCCACGCACGAACGCACTACGGACCAGATGGGCCGGCCTGCCCCTCCGCTCAGCATCCAGG
>JAJZNH010000123.1 GCA_021811745.1 Acidobacteriota bacterium | reverse complement strand
TCCAGGCCCGCGCCGGCGTAGTATCCGGCGCCATTGAACATGAGTCCCCAGTGACTGCCGGGTTGAAGGGGCACGGCGTATTCCATATTCCAACCGCTCATGCCGCCGGTCGTCCTATTCAGTTGCGTATGCTGATAATTCTGAACCAGGTAAGAGTACCCGACAGCGAGATCCGATTTCGAAATCGCCGGCCGCTCGGGCGCGGTTTGCGCTGCAAGTGCAATTGGCACGGCAGGCAGAATAAGAAGCGCAAATGCGAACGCACGGATCATTGATTCACCTCAAGGGATTCAATCGAACTAAGCCGAGCGCAAAATTAGGAATCAGATCGAGTGGATTGGCTGGAAAGCAGAAATTTTGAAAAATGAGAATAAATCATAGTTTCGGGTGATTGGCCGGCAATCGTGACCTCTAAGTAATTTCTGCCCAGGGCCTTGCACTTTGACTCTCATTATGTGGCGCGTTCCTGACCTCGTCAACGACTCGGCTAAACTGTGAGTGCCTGCGCCAGCCGCGTGCGGGCTTCGCGCGCTTGCCGATGCCGCAGCGGAAAGGCTCTGAATAGCATAGTTCGCCCGGCTGCCGGGCTCGCCAAAAAACACTGTTCCGCAAATGAGTCCAGCCGTGCTAGACTTCGCCTGCCGAATTTCGCTGTATTCCGGAGGCATTATGACCAGCCAGCCTTCCGCCGCCGCTCCGCTCACTCCCTTCACGCGGCGAAGCTTTCTGAAAGCGGCGGGAGCCGCGGCTATCCTGCCTGCCCGAGCCTGGGCGCGATCAGGCCGTCCTCCCGCCTCTGACCGCATTACGCTGGGCGTCATCGGCTGGGGCATGATGGGGCCGAGCAACACCCAGGTCTTTCTCGCGCAGAATGATTGCCAGGTGGTCGCCGCCTGCGATCTCGACAAGAACCACCTTCAGGCCGCCGTGGACACGGTCAATACTCACTACGGCAACACGGATTGCAAGGCTTACCATGACTATCGCGAACTGCTGGCCCGCGACGACATCGACGCGGTGATGATTGCCGTACCGGACCATTGGCACGCGCTGGTCGCGATTGAAGCAGCGAACCGCAAGAAAGATATCTACAGCGAGAAGCCGCTGGCTCACACGATTGCCGAGCAGCAGGCCATCGTCAAAGCCGTGGAGCGCAATGGCAACATCTGGCAGACTGGATCCTGGCAGCGCTCAGTCCCAAATTTTCACAAAGCGGCGGAGATCGTCCGCAACGGCCTTATCGGAAACGTCTACCGCGTCGAGGTCGGCCTGCCGGCTGGCCATCACGACTTTGCCGGCACCGAACCCGAGTTGGTGGCCAGGCTGGCCCAGTTGCCCGGCAAGATCACCGACCCAAGCCTCATCGTTCCTGGAACACCCGCCTGGAACCTTGCCGTCTCTGATCCGCCGCCCGAACTCGACTACAACATGTGGATCGGCCCCTCGAAGATGGAGCCGTACATCAGGGCGCGCGTCCATCGCAACTGGCGCTGGAACTACAACACCGGCGGCGGCCAGTTGATGGACTGGATCGGCCACCACGGCGACATCGCCCACTGGGGCCTCGGCTTCGACCGTACCGGCCCGTCCGAGGTTGAAGGGCGCGGCGAACTGCCGCCCGCCGATGCTCTCTGGAATACAGCGTCGATCTACCACATCGAATGCGCGTACCGTAAGGAGGTCACTGGCTATCCGTGCGACGTTCGCATGACCATTGCCGGCGGCTCGCGCGCCATCACCTCGGGCACAAAGTGGATCGGCTCCGACGGCTGGGTGTGGGTTGACCGCGGCGGCTTCGACGCCTCGAACCAGGACTGGGTCAAGATGGATCAACTGCCCGAAGAACTCCGCAAGATCAAACTCTATGAATCTTCAGAGCATCGGCGCAACTTCCTCGACTCCGTCAAATCGCGCAAACCCACCATCACTCCCGTCGAAACCGCGCACCACTCGACGATTCCCGGCCATCTCGGGCTGATCTCCATGCTTGTCGGCCACAAAATCCAATGGAATGTGGCGGAAGAAACGATTGCGAATGACAGCGAGGCCAGCCAGTTGCTCACGCGCCCCTATCGTCCGCCCTGGCATCTGGCCTGAATAGCAACCGCACTCCACGGCCGCTCCTCGCGGTGGACACGTTCAAGGCTGAACTGGTATCCACAAGATATGAGCCTGCGGCAATTGCGAACGTTGGTCATGCTTGCGCTGGCGCTGCTGATGCCGTGGGAACGCCGCGCGTCCGCGTATACACTGATGACCCACGAGCAGCTCATTGATCTTACCTGGCAGGATTCTTTTGTTCCTCTACTACTTAGCCGCTACCCGGGGCTGACCCCTGCGGAGTTGGAAGAAGCCCGCGCCTACGCATACGGCGGCTGCGTCATCCAGGACATCGGCTATTATCCCTTCGGCGACCGTTCGTTCTCTAACCTCACCCATTATGTGCGTTCAGGGGATTTTGTCGTCAACCTCTTCCGCAACGCCACCAATGCCGATGAGTTAGCCTTTGCCGCGGGCGCGCTCTCCCACTACATAGGCGACTCGATCGGACATCCACTGGCAACAAATCTTGCGGTCCCCGTCGAATTCCCGGGCTTGCGCCGCAAATACGGCCGCGTGGTCAATTATGCCGAGGGGGAAGATCAGCATGTACAGGTCGAGTTCGCCTTTGACATCGACGAAATCAGCCAGCATCACATCGCGCCGCTTCTCTACCTTCACCACGTCGGGCTGAAGGTTCCGGTGAAGCAACTCGCGCTGGCCTACTATCAAACCTACGGATTAAGCGGTGAATTTGCTCCGCAGCGCCGCCGCTTCAGTGTTCGCGAATACCGCTTCGTTGTGCACAGATTCATACCGCGTATCGCATATGCAACCACCCTGCTGCATCGCCACCATGAGCCGCCTGAGCCCGTCACGCCCGAGGCCGCGGAAATCGAAAGCGAAATTGCGGCGGCGGCCGCTCGGGACAACTGGCAATACTACCGCCGCGAACCCGGCATCGGAACCTATGCTCTGGCCGGTCTGCTCTTTATCCTGCCCAAGATCGGCCCGCTGAGGATGGTTGATGTCAAAGGCCCGACGGCGGATACGGACGCATTCTATATGCATAGCCTGGCGATGTCAGTTGCGGCACTGCGCCGGAGACTCGCCGGTTTTACCCCACCGCCCGGATCGGCGGCAACAGCGGCAAATGTTTCCACGGCTGGTGAACAATCGGAGTCTGCGGCTTCCATGGCCACGCTTCTCCCTGCGAGATTTCCCTCCGGCCCGCCCGGATCGCGCCACCTGCTCCGGTTGCTTCACCCGCTGCCCAATCGCGACCTCGACACCGGTTATGTCGTCAAGCCCGGCGGATATCCACTCACTGACAAGACATACGCCCAGCTATTGCATCGCCTCACGCGCCGCCCCAACCGTCCCATTCCGCCGGGAATCAAACGCGACATTCAGGCATACTACGCGAATCCCAATGCGCCGATTACAACAAAAAAGAATCCCAAGAGATGGGCGCAAGTACAGGCCGATCTGACGACACTCGCCAAAATGCGCACCAGCACCGAGCCTGAGCCATATCCCACCTACGGCGGCTATACAGAAGGAAGCACGCAATAAGAGCGGCTTATTCTCGTCCATTACGCCGTGATGATAGACCGTCACTGAGTGGATGCCCACCCCCTGAGTCTGCTAGCCTTGCTGTTTCGGGTCAATACAGAAACGGCAGGTGTTCTTATGGCCTTCAAATTCCAGGGCTTCGATTTTCTTCATCTTGATTCCAGCTTCTCTGAAGACGAGTTGCTGGTCCGCCGCACCGCCC
>JAJZNH010000342.1 GCA_021811745.1 Acidobacteriota bacterium | reverse complement strand
ACTTCTCTTTCACCGCCTCTGCCGCCTGCATCGTAAGCTGCAAAGTGTATCCATAAGAGATCGCGGTCAGATCCGTTCCCTTGCGGCGGACCTCGGCTTTGAGAAGTGGTACGGTGTAATCCCCTTCGGGCACTTCTTCCTTCAGCGAGCGATAGAGCTTTTTGTGCTCGAAGAACATAACCGGGTCGTCATTGCGGATGGCCGCCTTGAGCATACCCTTGGCGTCATAAGGGGTTGAGGGCGCCACAACGATCAGTCCTGGACAATGAATGAACCAGCTTGTGTTGCTTTGCGAATGGGAGAGCCCTCCACCAACGCTGCCTCCGTAGCAGACGCGGACCGTGATGGGGCAGGTCTGTGTTCCGGCGCTGCGATAGCGCAGCTTGGCCGCCTGCTGCGTGATCGCGTCCATGGCCGGGGTGATGAAATCGGCGAACTGGATCTCGGGGACAGGGCGCATGCCCGCCATCGCAGCTCCAATGGAGGAGCTGACAATGGCGCCTTCGGCAAGGGGCGAGTCGATCACCCGTTCGGCTCCGAATTTCTCCAGGAGCCCCTTGGTCGCCTTAAACGCGCCGCCCATCTTGCCGACGTCTTCACCGATGATGAAGACATTGGGATCACGTTCCATCTCCTCGTGTAGCGCGGAGTTGATGGCGTCGATGTAAGTCATGACTGCCATTACTGCCTCCTCGGGTATTGCGGACTGTAAGGCTTTCGCTCCAATTCACGCTCGCGAATGCTGAAGGAATACACGTGATCGAGAGCTTCCTCAGCCTGCGGTGCGGGCGACCGCTCAGCAAAGGAGATGGCCTCGTCGATCTCGCGATTGATATCCGCCAGCAACTCTTTCTTCCACTGTTCTGTCCACAGATCGCGCTCGGTCAGATAGCGCTCCATGGCTGCAATGGGATCACGCGACTTCCAGTACTCCACTTCGGCGGCGTCGCGGTACTTGGCAGGATCAATTTCGGAGTGCCCGTACCAGCGATAGGTCTTCGACTCAAGCAGCGTTGGACCGCCACCGGAGCGGGCCCGCTCGATGGCCTCTCGCATCGCCGTGTATACGGCGACCACATCGTTTCCGTCCACAGTAATGCCGGGGATCCCGTATGCCTGCGCTTTCACGCTTATATCTTCGACCGCTGTCTGCAACGCAACGGGAACAGATTCCGCGTAGAGGTTATTCTCGACCACAAAGATCATGGGCAATTTGTGAACGGCCGAAAAGTTCACCGCCTCATGCCAGAAGCCCAGGCTTGTCGAGCCTTCGCCCGATAGCGCCACAACGATGTAGGGTTTGCGGTGCATTTTGTGAGCCAAGGCGATCCCTGTACCGATGTTCAGTTGCGCGGCAATGGTGGAGGACGGGGTGATAATGTTCAAAGGCGCATAGCCGCAATGCGCTGGCGCGGAGCGGCCCTGGTCAGGGCTGTCCTTGCGCCCGTAGATGTGCGCGAACATCAGCGGAAGCGGCGTTCCCTTCATGATGTGAGCGACAAAGTTGCGATGGGAGGGCGCGACGGTGTCTTCCGGCAGTAAGTCAATCGTAGCCCCGACTTCTGTAGCCTCCTGGCCGATGGCATTGAAGTAATTGCCTGCGAACCGGCCCTGGCGATACAGCACGCGAATGCGATCCTCAACTGTACGGCATTTCAGCATGTAGGTATAAAGACGCCGAAGCAAAGCCGAATCGAGGTCCTTACCCGATGAATCCGTGCCTAGCTGAAGTGCTCCGGTCCCGATCAGACCCTGGGTAGTTGTCATTTTGATCTCCGCCTGTACGCAACTCTGCGCAGGTTCTCCATTCCTCCATCTTTCGCTCATGCAGAGATGCAGGCAATGAGACGGCTGTACTACGCATGCAAACAGGAGTCCCATAGAAAGGAGGGGTGTATGGGAGCGAAAATAAGGCCTTGATTCGGTGCAGGTTGCGAGACGAACTTGCTCGCAGGGTTTTGAGAGCAAATTCGCGCCCGTCTTACGATCCGGTACCCAGTTCGGCGGTTTCCCATCCTATTCCGATAGCGGAGAAGAGTGTCGATGCCAACCAACGTCATCATGCCCCAGATGGGCGAGTCGATCTTCGAAGGCACAATCAGCAAATGGCTGAAACAGGTGGGCGATCCAGTGGAGAAGGACGAGCCCCTGTTCGAGATCTCCACCGATAAGGTCGATGCCGAAATCCCCTCGCCCATCGCAGGAGTGCTGAGCGAGATCAAGGTGGGGGAAGGCGCCACCGTACAGGTGAACACAGTGGTCGCGGTGATCGCGGACAACGCTACAGAAATTGCTCCCAGTAGAGTGCCGTCGACGGACGCGCCGGAGATTGCACCTGGTGTGGAAGCAGCAAGCGCTGCCAGTTTGAGCACTCCACCCGCAACACCATTAACTTCCTCGGCGCCGGCGTCCTTCGCTTCGCCGGTGAGCACGGAAAAGCATGTGAAGAGCTCGCCTCTGGTGCGGCGCATCGCAAAAGACAACAATCTGAACCTGGAGGAGATTGCCGGCACCGGCCCTCAAGGGCGCATTACAAAAGAGGACGTGTTGCACCACCTGGAGCAGCTGTCAACTGCGACTCGGCCGGCCGCATCTGCACCTTTGCCGGCTGCTACTCCACCGCAGCCACCGCCCACCGTTCTGCAGCCCAAACCCGAGGCGCCACCTGCAATTGCCGAGGCTGCAACTCCTCCCGCTGCGCCCTTGCCCGGTGAAACTGTCCCGCTCTCGAAGATGCGCGGGATCATTGCGCAGCGCATGGCGGAGAGCTGGCGGACCATTCCGCATGTGCATACGGTATTCAAGGTCGATATGACGCGCATTGTGCGCCTGCGTGAGCGCGAAAAGGCCACGTATGAGCAGCGCAATGGCGTGAAGCTTACGTACATGCCATTCATCGCCGTCGCCGCGGTGGAAACACTGCGTAAGTTTCCCATCGTGAACGCATCGTTCGAGAACAACTCCATTCACTATCACCAGAATGTCAACCTGGGGATTGCAGTGGCGCTCGAATGGGGATTGATTGTGCCGGTGGTGAAACAAGCGGAGGAGCGCAACTTCCTGGGACTGGCGCGCGCCATCGCCGATCTTGCCGAGCGCGCCCGCACCAAGCGGCTTAAACCCGACGAGGCAGGCGGATCGACGTTCACGCTCACCAACTCCGGCATCTTCGGCGAGGAGTTCGGCACGCCAATCATCAATCAGCCAGACTCGGCAATCCTCGCTATTGGCGGCCTAAAAAAGGAGCCGGTGGTGGTGATCGATGCACAGGGTGGTGAATCCATTGCCATCCGCTCTGTTCAGTATTTCTGTCTCGGATTCGACCACCGTCTCATCGACGGTGCCGATGCCGGCAAGTTTATGGGTGAGTTCAAAAAGACTCTGGAGAACTGGAGCCAGGACATTGGCTGAAGTGCCCCATTCTTTTCCTCGGAGGCGATGGGGCTCTCTCTTGGAAAGGGCGCGTGGAAGGTTTACGCGCCGACGAGACTTGAGCCGAAAACGTGGTCGGCCGCTACTGCGGCTCCGGCTGCGGGTTACAAAATCACGAAAGGTGGCGTTGGTAATGAGTGCTTCAAGATCGGAAATCGCAGCCGGACAGCCGCTTCAGCTGGCGGATTTGGTCGGCTATCAGGAAGGCTCGATCGTAAGCCGGGTCCTCGTCAACCGTGAAGCCGGCACCATAACCTTATTCGCCTTCGATGAAGAGCAGACGCTGAGCGAGCATACCGCGCCTTACGATGCTTTAGTTCAGATGCTGGAAGGGGCGATGGAAATCTCAATCGATGGCAAGCCACTCAGCATTCTGGCCGGAAAC
>JAJZNH010000303.1 GCA_021811745.1 Acidobacteriota bacterium | reverse complement strand
CTCCGTTCGGATTGTACTGTGAAAGGGGTTACGCCCTGCATGGGGCGGTTAACAACAAAGTGGGAGCCCGCGGTTGTCACCCCGAGCTTCGCGCGCGATAAGTGTCTTCTTTCAGCATGGATGCAGAAACACGCCGCAAGGGTTCGCGAAAGTTGGAAAAGCACTGATTCCCTGCCTTAAGCATCCTTCAGGACTGGCGCAGCGTCGAAAGGAGAGGGTGCCATCGCACGACTTCCCGATCGATGTTTCTACTTCAATCAATCTCCAATAGATCCCTTTTTGAAAGTGGCATAGGATTATGAGCGACCAGCCTCTCTACAGGTGGCTTGCACAACAAGGGGAGGCCTTCGGCGCTCCCGGCATGAGACCACGCTGGACCTCGAGCCTGAAGGATGCGGTGGGCACGGCCTACTCGGCCTCAAGCCGGATATGGTTCACCTGCTCGCACGGCATTCTCAATGAGGTCTACCACCCGACCATCGACCGCCCCCAGGTGCGGGACATGGAATTCCTCATCACGGATGGCGAGACCTTCGTGCATGAGGAAAAGCGCGATCTGCACACCACCTTCGAGTACATCCATCCTGAAGCGATGGGGGTACGCTATGTGAACCGGGACCCCGACGGCCGGTACGCGCTGACCAAGGAAATTCTGTGCGACCCCCATCACTCGGTCGTGCTGACGCACGTTCGGCTGCAGGGCGACGAAGGCCTTCTACCACGGCTCAAGGTTTACGTTCTGCTGGCGCCGCGCCTCGACGGTGGCGGAACCGGCAACAACGCCCGCGCGGTGGATATTGCCGGACGCAAAGTGCTGCTGGCCTGGAAAAACGGGTGGTCGCTGGCGCTGGCGGCCAATGGCGGGCCATCGAGCCTGGGATTTTCGCGCGTGAGCTGCGGCTTTGTGGGTGAAAGCGACGGCTGGCGCGACCTGATGGACAACTTTCACATGGATTGGGAGTTTGGTTCAGCCACCGGCGGCAACATCGCCATCATGGGAGAATTGGATCTCGCGGCCGAGATTGCGCAGGCCGAAAGCGCGAGCGGCTCCTCCGGAGAGTGCGCGGTCGAGTTCACAGTCGCAATCGGAATCGGCGAAGGTCATCACCCGGCGGCGCAGAAGACAATGGGCGCGCTGGCAATCCCTTTTGCGGAGCATCGCAGCCGCTTCATCGACCAGTGGCGCCGGGCTGCGCATCCCGAATGGCTGGCGGCCAAGGCGCAGGATGGCGGCAAACTCATGCGGGCCAGCCACAACGTCCTGCTGGCGCATGAGGATAAGACCTACTCGGGCGCGTTTGTGGCCTCGGCGTCGATTCCGTGGGGTCAGGTGAAGAGCGACGATGACCTCGGCGGCTATCACCTGGTCTGGACCCGCGACATGGTGCAGACGGCCACGGCCCTGCTGGCCTGCGGGCGGGCGGAGACGGCGCGGCGCGCCCTGGTTTACCTGGCATGCACCCAGCAGCCCAACGGCAGCTTCGCGCAGAACTTCTGGATCGACGGCACGCCCTACTGGAGCGGCGAACAACTCGACGAGGTGGCTTTTCCGCTCATGCTGGCCTGGCGGCTGTGGAAGGCCGACGGGCTGGGCGGACTGAAGATTTTTCCCTTTGTGGAGCGCGCGGCGGGATACCTAGTGCGCCATGCGCCCATTACCCACCAGGAGCGCTGGGAAGAGAATGCCGGCTACTCGCCTTCGACACTGGCGGCGGTGATCGCGGGCCTGATCTGCGCGGCCGACATGGCGCGCGCCCACGAGTCTACGGAGTTGGCGGTGTTCCTTGAGGAGTTCGCCGACTGGATCGAGCATCACCTCGAAGACTGGACTGTGACCAACAACGGCGTCCTGCACCCCGAGATCAAGCGTCACTATATGCGCATCCGGCCACCGGAGTGCGGCGAGGCGTACGCGCATGAGAGCTGCGGAAAAGAGACGATCCGCCTGTCGAACCGGCCACCCGGTACGCGATACGAGTTCGAAGCGCGCGAGATTATCGATGCCGGCTTCCTGGAGCTGGTGCGTTACGGGATTCGCCGCGCCGACGATCCCCTGATTGTGGACTCGCTCAAGGTTGTGGATGCCGTGCTTAAGCGCGATCTGCCCCAGGGACCGGGATGGCAGCGCTACAACTGGGACGGCTATGGACAGCGCTCCGACGGCGGTCCCTACGAGGGCTGGGGCCAGGGGCGGGTGTGGCCGCTGCTCACTGGCGAGCGCGCCCACTATGAACTGGCGGCCGGCCGCGACATTACGCCGCTGATCCGCACCTATGAGCGCTTTGCCACCGCCGGTCACATGCTGCCGGAACAGGTGTGGGACGAGCCCAACCGGCCGGGCACCAGCCTGCGCCTGGGCAAGCCGGCTGGCTCCGCCGTGCCGCTGGTGTGGGCGCATGCGGAGTACGTCAAGCTGCTGCGCTCGGCTGTGGAAGGCAAGGTCTTCGACCGCATCGACGCGGTTTACGAGCGCTACTGCGAGCCCGAAGGCCGCAGGCGGCTTCGCCGGAAGCTGGAGGTTTACAGCCTTCGCCGGCCCATCCAGAGAATGACCGCCGGTAACACTCTGCGCATTTTGGACGAAGCACAATTTGAGGTGGTCTGGTCCGATGACGGCTGGCAAACTGTGCAATCCACCAAGAGCCATAGTTTTGGCAGCGCCGGTTACAGCGCGGAGATCACTCCCGCCGAAGATCGCGGCGCCGTGCAGTGGACCCTGCACTGGCCGGAACCGAACCGCTGGCTTGGATACAATGTGGAAGTGAAGATCGAGGCAGGAAATCTCTGAGTCAATCGATGTTTGGGTAGAAGGGAAAGGCCTTAGCACCCAGGTTCATGCCGGTTCGGCGGGGCGGACTTGATCGGAGGCTTCCCAAAAGTCACAACGATACCGAACGGGCAGATTTGAATCGTATATCGGCACTTCAGTAAAGGACATCGCATAAATCACAATGACCCCTACTCTTGCGGATCTCTCCATCGACCAATTGTCCATTGATACCTTGCGGCTGCTGGCAGTCGACACAGTGGAGAAGGCCAAGAGCGGCCACCCCGGCGCCCCGCTGGGCTGCGCTCCGATTGCTTACCTGCTCTTCCACAAGCTGATGAAGCACAACCCCGCGCACGCGAAGTGGGCGGATCGGGACCGTTTTGTCTTGTCGAACGGGCACGCTTCGGCGCTGCTGTATGGATCGCTCTTTCTCACCGGGTACGGCCTCACGCTCGACGATCTGAAAAGCTTCCGCCAATGGCACTCGCGCACGCCGGGACATCCCGAATACGGCGATACCGAGGGCGTCGAAGTCACCACCGGCCCGCTCGGCCAGGGGATAGCGATGTCCGTTGGCATGGCGGCGGCGGAGAAGCATCTGGCCGCGGTTTATAACCGCCCGGGCTTCGATGTGGTCAACCACTACACTTACGCCTTGCTCGGCGACGGCGACCTGATGGAAGGCGTCTCGCACGAAGCCGCCTCGCTGGCCGGAACCCTTGGCCTGGGAAAGCTGATCTTCCTGTATGACGACAACCTGATCTCACTGGATGGCCCGACGGAGCTCAGCTACACCGAGGACGCGCTGAAGCGCTTCGAGGCCTATCACTGGCATGTGCAGCGCGTGGCCGACGGCAACGACCTGGGGGCCATCGAGGCAGCCATTGAAGCCGCCAAGGCCGAGACGACACGGCCCTCCATTATCGCCGTGCGCACGATCATCGGCTATGGCAGCCCCAAGGCCGGCACCAACAAGGTGCACGGCGAAGCCATGGGTCCCGAGAACGCGGCGGCGACCAAGAAGTTCTTCGGCTTCCCTGAGGATCAG
>JAJZNH010000853.1 GCA_021811745.1 Acidobacteriota bacterium | reverse complement strand
CAGGATGCGGTAGAGCTTCTCCATCTCCGGCGAGCGGCCGATGATTGCACCCAGGCCATCGGCAAGGCGCAGGCGCTCGCGCAATTGTCGCGCCGCTATATCGGTCATCTGCTTCTGAGCGGCGCGGTCCAGCACTGTGGAGAGTTCATCCATGGCGAATGGCTTGGTCAGGTAGTCGGAGGCCCCGCAGCGCATCGCTTCCACCGCCGCATTCACTGAGCCTGACGCGGTCATGGCGATCACCGCGGTCTGCGGGTACAGCAGCTTGACCTCGGAGATCAGCTCGAATCCCTGGCCTGAGCCGCAGGGCAGATTGACGAGTAGTATATCGGCGGCGTGGCCACGCAGAAGTGCGCGCGCCTGATTCAGATCACCGGTGCTTTCGACTGCGTAACCCAGGCTGGCGGCGATCTCGGAACAGGCCGAGCGCACGGCCGAGTCCGGATCCACCACAAGCAGGTGCAACGGCGCCGCCGGCTCTGCGGTTTGTGGAAGAAACTCCATCGTTCTTGTGTTGAAAACTGTTTCCAGCATTGTAAAGCCTCGGGAGCGGTTGGGTGGGGGACTGTTCAGGGAGCGGTGAAGTTTTTCCCGCTTTTGCGTCAGCGCATCGTCACCGGCAGCTCGATCTGAAAGCAGGCACCGAAGGGATCGCGATTGGCGGCACGAATCTGGCCACCCGCGTCCTCCACGATGGACCGCGTAATCGAGAGTCCCAGACCACGGTGCAAGCTGACGCTGCGGCCATTGCCTTCCACCCCGGCCTTGGAATGGGTGGTAATGCCCGGTTCGAAGAGCTTCTTCAAGACGCTTGGGGGGATTCCCGGTCCGTTGTCTTCAATGGTCAGCAACAGCACGGGCGCGGCCCCGCGTTCGGCTGCGCCCTCGCGGAGGTCAATCAGGATTCGTCCGCCGGCGGGCATCGCTTCGGCGGAGTTCTTTACCAGATTTACCAGGATCCGGGTCAGGTCTTCGCCAGTGAGCCGCACAGGCAGGCCGCCGCCCGCCGTGGTTATCGTGAGAGCGATCGAAGGTCCAGCGAGTGCGCAGAGCAGACTGCGGTTGGCCAGCAACTCGTCCTCCAGGTTGTCAATTGGTGTCGGTGGAAGCGATGCCCAGCCCAGGGGCTTCCGCTTCGGTTGGGAGGCTGTTCCGGGTTGAAGCACAATTGCGGCCTCTGAGCCGTGCCCGCTTCGCGCGATGCCTTCCGTATCCTGAGCCGTCTGAAGCCACATGAGCTGTTCCACCAGCCGGCTGCTGGCCGCGGCCAATCGGCGCAATTCGCTTCCGTAGTGATGAAAGGGAGTCGCCAGTACTCCAGGCTCCTCCAGGAGGTCGCAATAGAGTCCCAGCGCGGTAACCATGTTTTTGGCATCGTGCGCCACCTCCGCCAGAGTCTCGCTGTGGCCAGGCGAACTGGCCAGCGTTGCCATGAGCGCGTGTGCCTGCTCGCGGCCGCCGTAGGGACTTCCGTCCTGCGTTACCATCTGTTCCAGGTGCTGCATCCGTCGTTTCCTTTCGATGTGGGGTCTGAAAATCGGAGTCTGTGCCTTAAGGGCGCAAAGCCACTGCCAGGGCCGGTCTTCTGATCTCTGCCTGCATAATCTTTGTTCGCTGTTTCCTGAGCCGGTATTTCCTCTTGTGCCGTCCTCCGCTTTCGGGACTTGTCTTCTTCTAGTACACGTCGCGTGCCAAACTCGGACGCATTAGCTAAGCTTTTGATAACGGAGGAGATAATCTGGAGATCACGAAGTGGCGCACAGGGGTGGGTATGCGCAAAAAGTTCCAAAATGGAACGTCAGAGCTTGGAATGTTGGTATAACTTACGTGGTTTCAATTGATTATCAAGCAGCCCCATTTGCGGACCCGGATGGGCAAATTTTCCCGTTTCGGTACCGATTCCGTGGACTCGTTGCCGGTTCGGGTCTAAGCCGTTCCCGTACAATCCTTTTATGCACGCGACCGGCTCTTTTTTTCGTCCTGGCGGCAGAATTCCCGCCCAGCTTCGCCCGCTTACGCTTACGCCCGGCTTCGTTCAGACGGCCGAGGGCTCAGTTCTGGTTTCGCTGGGCAACACCCGGGTGCTTACCTGCGCCACCATTGAGCAGGGCGTTCCGGGCTGGCTGCGCAACTCCGGCCGCGGCTGGGTAACGGCCGAGTACGCCATGCTGCCCCGCTCCACCGTGACGCGTACTCCGCGGGAGAGCGAGCGCGGCAGGATCGGCGGGCGCACCCATGAGATTCAGCGGCTGATTGGCCGCAGTCTGCGCTCGGTGGTCGATATGCAGGCGCTGGGCGAGCGCACCGTGATTCTGGACTGCGACGTGATTCAGGCCGACGGCGGCACGCGCACCGCGGCGATCACCGGCGCGGCGGTAGCTCTGGCCCTGGCGCTGAATGCGCTGGTCAAGGCGGGAACGCTGCCGCGGTCGCCGATGAAGCAACTGGTGGCGGCGACGTCGGTGGGCATCGTGAGCGGCACGCCGCTGCTCGACCTCTGCTACGAGGAGGATGCGCAGGCGGAGGTGGACATGAACGTGGTGATGACCGCCGATGGGGGCCTGGTGGAGACGCAGGCGACGGCCGAGAGAGGCAGCTTCTCCCGCGTGCAGTTGAACGGCCTGATTGATCTGGCCGAGGCCGGAATCAGGGAAATTCTCGCCGCGCAGCGGGCGGTGCTGGCAGGTTAGCGCTGTCTCGCTTTGCTCCCTTCCGCACAAAAACTCCAGGTTTCGCTGGAGAAATTGGGGCGCATGAATCAAAAACGCCGTAGACTCGCCTATAGCGTTTCGGGAAATTCTGTGTCCCGGGGCCTCGAAGTCCGGCGGCCGCGACTCGCCACGGCGAGTCGTGGAGGCGCTGGACAACGACGATGCGGACACACCATTTCCCAAGACGCCGCATCGATCAGTGCGTCAATACCATCGGCTATGTGAGGAGAGAAAGATGGCCGCGGATGGTCCGCAACCGGTGAACGTGAAGCTGGACTGGGGCGGCTTCACCTTATTTCTGATCACGATCTGCGCGGTTCTGCTCTGCACTGTGATTGTGTGGCCTTTTCTGCCGGGAATCACCGGGGCGGTCGTGCTGGCCGTTGTGACTCGTCACCCTTATGACTGGCTCCGGGCGCGGCTGCGGAAGCCGGCGCTTACGGCAGCTGTTGCCGTGGTGCTGGTCGTGCTCAGCATTGTGACGCCGGCGATGTTTGTGGCGCACGGCGTGGGGCACCATGTTCTGGAAGCGGTGCGGAGCCTGCAAAGCGGCACCGCGGAGCAGCAGTTCCGCCAGTTCCTCGATGAGCACCAGCGCATCGGCGAATTCGTGCGCTTCGCCGCCGGCAATGTCGACTCCAGTCAGGCGCTGCAAAAGAGCGCGGGCGCGGTGGCCGGAAAGCTGGCCGGCATCCTCGGCCGCTCGATCACCGCGCTTGCGCAGATCATTGTGATGTTGTTTGTCCTCTTCTTTCTCTACCGCGACAGGGGAGAAGGGCTGCGCCTCATTCGCTTCCTTCTGCCCTTGGAAGAGGAAGAAACCGACTACCTGTTGAACAGGGTGCAAACCGCGGTTCAGGCGCTGGTGCTGGGGCGATTTGCGGTGGCCGGGATTCAGGGCGTGGTGGCCGGAATTGTCTTTGGCTTTCTGGGCATGGGCGGAGCGACCGTGCTGGGCATGACAACGACTCTCTTTGCCCTGGTGCCCGCGGTAGGGGCCTATGTGGTCTGGCTGCCGGTGGCGATCTATCTCGCCCTGCTCCATCACTGGATTCGGGCCGTCGTCCTGGTGGCGAGCGGAGCAACGATTGTCAGGACGCTGGACAATAGT
>JAJZNH010000921.1 GCA_021811745.1 Acidobacteriota bacterium | reverse complement strand
GGGGTCTGATCGCATGATTTTGTATCTCGGTGTTGCGGTCTTCCGGGTCTCATCCGCCGCGGCGGACGAGACCTGAGGCACCCAGCTAGGAGCTAGAAGCTAGAACCTAAAAAATGGAAGGACAGCTTACATTTCTGGGCACGGGAACCTCCATGGGAGTTCCGACGCTGGGGTGCAACTGTGCAGTGTGTACCTCGGCTGACCCGCGCGACCGGCGTCTGCGCCCCTCGGCGCTGCTGCGCTGGAAGCAGGAGGATGCCGGAGGGCGCGAGCGCACCGTGGTGATCGACACCGGCCCGGATTTCCGCGAGCAGGCATTGCGGGCAGGGCTGACGCGGGTAGACGCGGTGTTTTACACGCACTCGCACGCCGACCACATTTTTGGGATGGATGATCTGCGCCCACTCAGTTTTAGGGCCTCCCGCGAGGGTGGGCCGATTCCCCTTTATGCCGCTCCGGAGACGATCGCGGTTCTGGAGCGCGTGTACGAGTACACCTTCTCGCCCCAGGCTACGTATCCAACGCGCGCGCGGGTCACCCTGGAGCCTTTGACTGAGTGCAATCTTGTGCATGGCGTCGAATTCCGGCGCGTGCCGATCATGCACGGGAAGATGGAAATCTGTGGCTTCCGGTTTGGCCGGGCTGCCTACCTGACCGACGTGAGCGCGATTCCCGAGGAGAGCTTTGCATTGCTCGAGGGGCTGGACCTGCTGGTACTTTCAGCGTTGCGCCACAAGCCGCATCCCAGCCACGCGACCGTGGAGCAGGCGGTGGGCTGGGCTCGGCGGATCGGCGCGAAGCAGACGTGGCTGACCCACATCGCCCACGAACTGGGGCACGAACAGACCAACCGCGTGCTACCTGACGGCATGAGATTGGCCTACGACGGGTTGAGCGTGCCCGTGAGCCTATGAGCGGAGCCTGGGCCAGTGCGACGCATGGTGGGCGGGAGATTCCCGTCTTCCGCTCCCTCGCCGAGATTCCCGCTGGATTCGGCCCTACGGTGGCGGCAATCGGGAACTTTGACGGCGTGCATCTGGGGCACCGCGAGATTCTTTCCGCGGTGGTGGCTGAAGCGCGTACCGTAGCCGCCCGCGCGATTGCGATTACCTTCGAACCTCATCCGGAGCATTTCCTGCGTCCGCAGCAGGCTCCGTTGCTGCTGACACCACTCGCGGAGAGGCTGCGGCTACTGACCGGTACGGGTGTCGATGCAGTGGTGGTGCTGCCGTTCGATGCGGCGTTGGCGCGGCTCCCGGCACGGGAGTTTGCGCGCGCCATCCTGAAAGAAACGCTCGGCGTGCAAGGATTGCACGAGGGACACAACTTCCGTTTTGGACACGGCGCCGAAGCAGGGGTGCGGGAGTTGGCGTTGCTGGGCGCGGAGTTGGGATTCGGCGTGCGCGTCCACGACGCGGTGCGGGTGCGGGGGATGGAGGTTTCAAGTTCCGCGATCCGGGCTCTGGTGGCAGGTGGAGACGTGCGCCGGGCGCGCTGGATGCTGGGCCGGCCGTTTGCCGTGCTGTCCACCCAGGCGCGCGGACGCGGCATTGGGACGCGGCTGCTGGTGCCAACCGTGAACATGGCGCCGTATGAAGGGCTGCTTCCGGCCTTTGGCGTTTATGTGACGCGGTTGAAGCTGAACGGGACCCGTTTTCAGGCGGTCACGAATGTGGGCAACCGGCCCACCTTCGGCGCGGCGTCTTTTGCCGTCGAATCGCATATTCTGAATTTCGAGCCGGTGGAAATGGACGATACGACTCCCATCGAACTGGAGTTTCTGCTACGGCTGCGCGGAGAGCGCGAGTGGCCTTCGCCGGAGGCGCTGAAGGCGCAAATTTTCAAGGACGTGGCGCGCGCGAAACGATACTTCCGGCTCTCTAAATAAGCTGCCTGTCCGGCGATGATTCTTCCATTTGCCCCGCAAGGGTACTCTGAACGAACTGCAGAATATACTGCTCGTCCTTGCGGCTGAGCATGCGCGCAATTTTCGGGATGGCCAGCGCCACTAACACAAGAGCGGGAGGAATCAGCAGGCCAATCCAGGTCGCAATGCTCAACAAGTTGTGCTCCCGCACGGCATAGAACAGCGTCCCCAAAAAGATCAGCGCTGCAATGAGCACAATCAAGCCAAGCCAGATGCGGAGGAACCAGATCGTCCATCCAGGAAAATCGAAGTATCCTTCGATTCTTGTTCCGTTCGGTTCCGGCTCGAAGCGCCCATAGAACAGGCAGGGGAAGTCGTTGCGTCCGGTGCGGCGCCGGCGCAATTGGAATGTGTTCTGGTCCACTTGAAGGTGGAGCGGATTCATGTTCTTGAGGCCCTCGGCCCCTTGTTCCCTTTCGACATCACGGCGCAGAACTTCTGTAACTTCTTCTGGTGCAAGAGCGGAGTGGAGTACGTGAACTTTTCTCATAGCATGCTTACTGGATGGCTCTCGATCGCGCCCTCTTTACAGACACGTTTTCGACTCGGCGCAGAGAGGCGGGATGGTTTTTTTGTGGCAGCGCGGCTTGCTCCATCGGGGTGCTGGATTCATCGCCAAGAAACTGCTCGTTGGGCTTGCCGGCGATGGCGGCGCGCATGAAGGCAATCCAGATGGGCAGCGCGGCGCGGGCACCGGTCTCCTTGTCGCCCAGCGATTGGCGATTGTCGTAGCCAACCCAGACGCCGCAGGTAACCGAGGGCGAAAAGCCCAGGAACCAGGCGTCAGTGAAGTTGCTGGTGGTTCCTGTCTTGCCGCCCAGGGGATGGTTTAACTTCGATGCAGCGGCGGCGGTGCCGTGCTGGATCACGGCGCGCAGCAGGACCATCATGCTGCGGGCCGTCTTCTGGTCGATTACCTGTTTGACCGGGGAGGAATCCTGCCACAGCGTTATGCCGTCGGCATTGGAAACTTTGCGGATGAGGCGAGGAGTTACGCGCAGGCCGTCGTTAGGAAAGACGGCGTAGGACGCCACTTGCTCCACAAGAGGCACTTCCACGGCGCCGAGAGCAATCGGCAAATAAGGGGGGATGTCAGTCGTAACCCCGAAGCGGTGAGCCTCATCGATGACCGTATGGATACCGACGCGCGCAGCCAGCTTGAGGGCGGGAATATTACGTGAGTCGGCAAAGGCGGTGGTGAGCGTGATCGGCCCCATGTAGTTGTGTTCGTAGTCGTGCGGAACGTAGCTGCCGAAGCGAACTGGTCCGTCCACGATAATGTCGGTGGGCTTGAGGCCGGCCTCCATGGCGGCACTGTAGACATAGGGCTTGAAGCTGGAGCCGGTTTGCCTTTTCGCTTGCGTCGCACGGTTGAACTGGCTGAGAGCGTAGTCGCGCCCGCCAACCATGGCTAGGATGTCGCCGGTGGTATTGTCCATGGCCAGAAGAGCGCCCTGAACGCCGGAATCCTGCTCCAGCGTAGCCCGGCGAGCGTTACCCTCTACAGCATTGGAGAGATGGATGTAAATGATGTCGCCGGGCTTGACAAGAGCATCGCCGTAGCGCTGTCCGGTCCACTGCCAGTCCGCGGACAAAAGTATCACTTTTTGGTCACCGACGCGGGCGTCGATCTCAAGAGGCAGGGTGCGCATGACGAGGGCATGTACGTAGTCGCCGGGGTTGGCCGTTACAGCCCAGTCGGGATGGCTGTAGTTGTCGAGCGTGTAGCCGGCAGCCAGCACGTTTTCCAGATGGCCCTTCCAGCCGCGCCGCCGCTCGTAGGCCGCGAGGCCATCCTCCACGGCGCGATTGGCCACCTCCTGCAGATCCAGGTCCAGAGTGGTTTCGACCTTCAGGCCGGCTTCGTGCACCTCGTCGGAGCCAAAGCGCTGATCGAGC
>JAJZNH010000367.1 GCA_021811745.1 Acidobacteriota bacterium | reverse complement strand
GGAATGACCGCTTCGCACCCCCCTATCTCCGCTATGTTGCTTACATCCCCGCCGGCTTGGGATTCGCCGGATCGAACTTTGCCACTTTGATCTTCCGCGCCAGTCCGAGCTTCGCCAGCAGCCAGATGCCCCAGAAGTTGGGATCGATTTCGTACCACGCCAGGCCGTGACGCGCCGATACCGGGTGCGCGTGGTGGTTGTTATGCCAACCCTCGCCGCCGGTCAGCAGGGCCACCCACCAGTTGTTGCGCGAGCCGTCGCGCGTCTCAAAGCGGCGGCGGCCCCACAGGTGCGTCGCCGAGTTCACCAGCCACGTGGCGTGCAAGCCCAGCGTGACGCGCAGCAGCACGCCCCACAGCACCATGCCGATGCCGTTCACCGGCCCACCCCACAGCCAGCCGCCACCCAGCAGCAGCAACCCGCTGATGGTGATCGGCAGCCAGTGATACTTGCTCAGCCACAGGTAGAAGCGGTCGCGGCTCAGGTCGGGCGAATAACGCGCCAGCGCGGCGGTTTGTGCATGCAGCGCCTCGCCAAAGAGAATCCAGCCGGCGTGCGCCCACCAGCCGCCTTCGCGCGGCGTGTGCGGATCGCCGTCCTGGTCGCTCAACTGGTGATGCACGCGGTGCGTCGAAACCCAGAAGATCGGCCCGCCTTCCAGCGACAGTGTGGCGCAGACCGCCATCGCGTACTCCAGCCACTTCGGCACCGAGTAGCCGCGGTGCGTGAGCAGCCGGTGGTAACACATGCCGATCCCTACATTGATGGCCAGCACGTAAAGTACGGCCATCGCCAGCAGCCTTTGCCAGCTGAAAAAGAACAATGCCGCCAGTGCGCCCGCATGGAAGAAAACGATTGCGGTTAGCGTGAGCCAGTTCAGGCCATCGCCAACCGTGGCGGCGCGGCCCATGCGGATCTCATGCTTTGCAGCTACCGAGTGCGTTTCGGCAGCAGCGGGACGTTCGTGCGTCTCGGGGATTGGTGGTGCGATAACAGCAGTTGTGGTTTCAGGAGACGGAGCGGTTGCGATTGATGCCATGTTTTGGGGAAGAACCTCGTAAATTGGGGGGAAGATTCCTCGTTCAGTTTATAAGAAGAAACCCATTACTTCCGCCCGTCAAGATGATTTTTTGCCCCCGCGGCAGAAAAATTCCCGATTTGGCAACCACTTTCTGCCTTGATCGGTCCGAAAGGGCCGGTTTACGCAATCCGGGCAGATCCCTGGATTCCCAACCGGAACGGTTTTTCTAGTTCTCGGTCACGGTTGGATACGGACTGCTCACAAACACCTTTTGCACCTGGCCGCGCAGCACCCGATAAAGCGCAAACTCCCGCTGCGTCGAACTGCGCAGCTCGAAGAGCAGTTCGCCACGGTTGTCGGCCATCGCATCCACGGCGCCAATCAGCTTCATGCTCGGCTTCAAATCCAGATGCGCCATGTCGGTGACGCTTTTGAACAGCACAATGACCTTACCGTAGAGGTCCGGCTGCGCAATGAGCGTAACGAACTTCTCCTGCGGGCCCTGACCGCCGGTGCGGGCCGTCAGCACCAGTGTTGCGCCGGAACCGTACTCCAGCCCAAAGACCTTGAACTGCTCATCCAGCAGCGGAACGGGCGGAGGCGTCGCCGGCGGGGCTTTTGCCTTCTTCTGCGCCTTCTTCTGCGTCTTCTTCGTGCTTCCCTGTGCCGGAGCTGCCGGAGCCACCTTAGTACTCGCGGCCAGGGCCGCCCGAGCAAGGCTCTCCATGTGCGTCTTGAGCGTCACCTCATCGGCCGGATTCGCCCAACTGTAGTTCCACAGATGGTCCGGCGTATTCCTCGGGTCGGATACCGCAACCATCTGGTGCATGTCCTCCGGCAGGCCCACCAGCGTGGGAGCCACTTTCGGTCCGTAGGACGGCGCAGCGCCGCGGATCAGCCGGGGGCGATCGGGATCGGAAATATCGGGCAGCGACGACACATAAGCAACGTCATCCGCCCCCTTGTCCTTCTTTTCCTTCCGCAACTTGGGCCGGCCGGAATCATCCGCCGTACCTCCACCGCTCTGTGAGTCGGAACTGGGCTGCGGTCTCTCCAGCCTCGGCCGGTCGGGATCGGGCGGCGGCGCAGCCGAGCCTGAACCAGAGCCGGAGGAACCGCCAGGATGCGCCTTGCGGTGCAGGACGGGAAGATCGCCATTCTCATCATCGTCGATCTTGATCTTCGCCAGCTCCGCAGCGGTCATCTCAGGCTTGGGCTTGGGCAAGGACTTCCACTTCCCGCGTCCCACCCATGCCCCCTGCACCTGAGCGGCACCGTCGATGTCGTAGAGGCCTACGGTTTTGCCGTCCTGCTTGAGTTGATATTCCACCTCACCGTCAAGCGCCAGCGGCTCGGGCCGAGCAAGGTACACGCTGGCATCCTGTAGCTGCTGGCCGTCAAAGACGCAAATCGGAATCAGGCGGCTGGCCTTGGGTTGGCCCTCCGCGCCCGTCCACTCGAGCACACCCACGGCCCGCATCGCCTGCGTCTTCTGTGCTGGCTGGACCAACTGGCCCGGGTACTGGGCGCACACCGGCATCGCCACCGCCAAAGCGGTCAGTGCACACAATCCCGTCCTCCACCGCACAAAAATCCCTATGCGCGATGACAGCCGGTACCCAGCTCGGGAATAATCGAATCTGATGGCCACTTTGTGCCCTCCATCTAACTCACGAGGACATTCCCCATGGAACTCAATGAGAAAGTCGCCGACTTTACGCTCGAAACCGACGAGAACCAAACGGTAAGCCTCTCAGACTACGCCGGCAAGCCCGTCGTACTCTTCTTTTACCCTAAAGCGGACACTCCTGGCTGCACCATTGAGGCTTGCGGCTTCCGCGACACATTCAAAAAGCTCCAGGCGGCCGGGGCGGTCGTGCTTGGCATCTCTCGCGACACCCCCAAAGATCAGGCCAGGTTCCGCGCCAAATACGACCTGCCGTACACGCTCCTTGCTGATGTAGACGAGAAAGTGTGCAATCGGTTTGGCGTGCTCAAAGAAAAGAACATGTACGGCAAGAAGGTGTGGGGCATTGAACGGACTACGTTCCTGATCGGCCCTGACCGGACCCTGCTGCACATCTTTCCCAAGGTCAAGCCCGAGGGCCATGCCGAGGAAGTGCTGGCCCTGATCAACGAATGGAAAAAGGCCCACAAGTAAGCCGCAAACGCGCTGAGCCAGCCCATATCCCATCCTCTTTCAGCATTTTGCCAGAAGGATGGGACTCCGCCCGCGCCGCTCTCCCGCGCACCCGTTTGCTGCCGCGCACCTTCTTTGAAGCGCCGCCCGATGTAGCCGCTCCGCGCCTGCTCGGCAAACTGCTTGTCCACCAGACGGAAGCGGGGCCGCTGGCCGGCCGCATCGTCGAGGTCGAAGCCTATCTGGGCCCGCATAATCACCCGTCTGATCCGGCCGCCCATGCGCATCGTGGCCCTACGGCGCGGAATTCCGTTCTCTTTGGCCCCGCCGGGCACGCCTATGTCTATGCGATCTACGGCCGCTACTTCTGCATAAACATTTCGTGCGAGATCGAGGGCCGGGCCGGCTGCATCCTGCTGAGAGCACTGGAGCCGGTCTCTGGCATGGAGCCAATGACCCGGAACCGCAATCTCCCGCACGGCGCGACGCCCCGCCAGCTCACCAGCGGCCCCAGCCGCCTCTGCCAGGCCTTTGGCATTACGCGGCAACTCCACAATGGTCTTGACCTGCTCGATCCCGCCTCGCGCCTGCAGGTTCTTGACGACGGTTACGAGGTCTCGGAAGTGCTGGTCACCACCCGCATCGGCATCCGCCACGCCGCCGACCGTCC
>JAJZNH010000995.1 GCA_021811745.1 Acidobacteriota bacterium | reverse complement strand
GCGCGAAGTCGTCGATCGCGTGGCCGCGGAAGTCCCCGGCACGCTGCTGCTGGCCGAGGCCTTCTGGCTCATGGAGGGTTACTTTGTCCGCACCCTGGGCATGCATCGGGTTTACAACAGCGCCTTCATGAACATGCTGCGCGATGAGGACAACGCCAAATATCGCTCGGTCATCAAGAACACGCTCGAATTCGATCCGGACATCATGAAGCGCTACGTCAACTTCATGAGCAATCCTGACGAGAGAACGGCAATTGACCAGTTCGGCAAGGGCGACAAGTGTTTCGGCGTCACGGTGCTGATGGCTACCCTGCCCGGGCTGCCTATGTTTGGCCACGGACAGATTGAGGGCTTTACTGAAAAGTACGGCATGGAGTATCGCTGGCCGCGCTACGAAGAGACGCCCGACCACTGGCTTGTCGAGCGGCATGAGCGTGAGATTGCGCCGCTGCTTAAGCGCCGCTGGCTCTTTGCCGAGAGCGAAAACTTCCTGCTCTACGACTTTTATCAGCCTTCCGGCGCAGTGAATGAAGACGTCTTTGCCTACTCCAACCGCAGCGGCGACGAGCGGGCCCTGGTCGTCTACAACAACCACTACGGCGAGACTCATGGTTCCATTGATCTCTCCGCCGCCTACGCCGACAAGGCCGCGCGGCAACTGCGCCAGCGGCGCCTGCGCGACGGGTTGGGACTGAGCGGCGATGCGAGCGCCATTCTTGCCTGCCGCGACTTGCTTACCGGGCTCGCATACCTGCGCCGCGCAGAGGACGTACTGAGACACGGGATGCGATTCGATCTCCACGCCTACCAGTGCCATGTCTTTGTCGATTGGCGCGAACTCCATGCCACGGCGGAGAAGCCCTGGGATCGCCTCTGTGACTGGCTCAACGGCCGCGGCGTTCCCAACCTCGACGATGAGTTTGTGAATTTGGAGCTGCAGCCTGTCCACGATGCGCTGCGCCGCACGCTGGAGCCTGCGCTCGTGCGTCTTTTCGGCGATTTGGCTGAGGAGCCGCACGCTCTTAAAGCGCCCATCAAGCACAACGTCGTGCGCGAGCGCAACGAACTTTTCGACCAGCTATGGGCACGCTGCGAAGCCTTGGTGCGAACAGCGCAGCAGGCATACGCATCACGCCTTGCGCACGATGGCCGCTCGATCTCAATCTCGCCGCCAGCCGACTTCACCCATCTGGCCTTAGTCTTTCGCCGGAGCCTGCGCGCGGGCATGCGCATTCCCAGCCTGGAAGCGCTCTTTCCATCTCCATGGGCGGTGGCCGCGCGCCGCATGCTGCCCAGCACCAGCCCGCAGTACACGGCAACGGCGATGTGGGGTCCGGTACTCGCCTGGTGCGCGCTCGAGTTACTGGCTGAATCCATTGACGCGGAGAATCCTGAACGCGCCGCGCTTGATCTTTTTGACCGTCTCCGCCTGCGCGAGCCCTTTGCCCGGGTCTTTCAGGCGCTTGGTTTTGAGGGTGAAGAGGGCTGGCGCGTCGCGGCCCGCATCAAGGTGGTGCTGCTCAGCGGGGCCGGGGTCGGAAGGCCAGAGGCTGCGCCTGGCGAGCCCAATACACCAGCCGAAACAGAGGAGCCCATTCCCGTAATGGAAGAGAAAGCTGCGCGGCAGGCCGCCGAAGCGCCATCCGCGCCAGACGAAGAAAAGGTGGTGCTCGCTCCTGCCTTGTGGCTCGATCCGGACGTGCGTTGGCTGACGGGCGTTCACCTCGCCGATGGCCATTTCTACCTGGTTCGCGAGCTGTATGAGGAATTACTCTGGTGGCTCCTCATGCCGTCTTTGCTTCGTCTGGCCGGTGAGTTGGCCCCCGCCCACGACGCCATTGCGGAGTTGAGCAGGACGGTTGAAGAGGCCTTGGCGACAGCAGAGGCCGCCGGCTATCGCATCGATGAGTTGATTGGCGCTGCCGCGGCAAATGCTGGTGAAGCAGGGGCGGAGGCAGACGCACCGCAGCCGTCGGAGCAGGCCATTGACTCCTCCCCCGATCCCGCCGCCGATGCCGCAGAACCGTCATAGAAGGATTACCCAGCTCGAATGGACACAGGGCCATCCGTAGACAGCCGGTCGTCACAGGCCGGTGTGACCGGAGGCACATCGCCGCAATCTGGAACCTATCAAACTTCCAACCGGCAATTCTCCGGGGAGAAAGCCTCACCGGCGGTGTTTAGCACCCGGCTGCTACATCCATTTTCGCCAGGTACTGTAAGCCGCATCGGCGAATTCGCCTTTCTGCTTTTCTCTCCCGGGAATCGCTCCGGAGGCGAGGAGGGTTCGGTTGATGTTGCCCTCGTCATTTCGTAAGGATCGCGCCGGTAGCGTTGAAATCTGGACGCGTCATCCCTGTTTGCTCAAGTCCACAATCAATCCTGCCATCGTCAAAATGGCTGCGCGGCAGCGCCGCCGCATGCGCCCTTCCTGCCGGGATGGGTGCTTCGCTTGGGGCGCGCAACCTGATCTGTGGGCAAGGACTGCCTGCATCACCTGCAGCGGCCATGCCCTGTTCGAAGGGGAGGAGCCATGCAGAATCCCTCCAGTCAAGCTTTGGATGCGCGCGAAAAGCTCCTGATCGACCAGGCGGTTGCCGCGTTTGCCGGCCGGCCCGGTGCGCTGCTGGGAATCCTCGAAACCGTCCAGGCCGCTCATGCGCACAAGTCTCTATCCATAGAATCGCTGCGCTACATTGCGCAGGAGACGGGCATTCCGCCCGCAAGAGTCTATAGTGTCGCGACCTTCTATTCGCTCTTCAATCTGGAACCGCAAGGCGACAACGTGATCTGCGTCTGCCGCGGAACCGCCTGCCACACGCGCGGCTCCCGCGATCTGCTCGAAAGGCTGTGCCTCGATCTCGGTCTGAGCAGGCAGGGGATCAGTGATACGCACGACGCCGATAAAGTGGCGCTCACCACGCCCGGGCACAAATTCACGGTTCGCACCGTAGCCTGCTTTGGCCAATGCGCGCTGGCCCCGGTGGTCGAAGTGAATTACCACACACTCCGCCACGTAAATGAGCGCACCTTGCAGCGCGAAGTCCGAGCGCTGACGAGAGGGGGCAAATGATGCCGCGCATTCTGGATCTCGCCACGTTCGATGCGGTGCGTGATTCCGGCATGGCCCGGCTCATGCCGGCCGTTCCGCGCCTCACCGTCGGTATGGGCACCTGCGGTTGCGGCACGGGCGCGGAAGAAGTATTTCACGCGCTCAACGAAGCCATTCAGCACAGCGGCCTTGAGGTTCTGCTCACCGGCGTCGGCTGCTTCGGGTGCTGCTTTCAGGAGCCGCTGGTTGGCGTGCTCCTGCCCGGCAAGCCGCTGGTGTTGCTGGGCGGCGTGCGCGTCAACGATGCGGCGCGCATTCTGGAGTGCATCTCCGCTCATACCGTTCCCGCCGATCTCGCCTACTGCAAGCTCGAAGAGTGGGACCACATCACGGCCTCGCTCCGCTACGGCCAGGACTACACGGAGATAGCTTCGTGGAATGAGCTTCCCTTTTTCAAAGCACAGAAGAAGATCGTCCTGCGCAATTGCGGGCTTATCAATCCTTCGGATATTGAAGAGTACATCGCCGTCGGCGGCTACCGGGCGCTCTACAAGGTGCTCACCGAAGGCCGCGCCGATGCGGTCATTGAGCAGATCAAGGCATCCCGCCTGCGCGGACGCGGCGGCGCAGGATTCCTCACAGGCAACAAATGGGACTTCCTGGCCAGGGCGCAAAGCGATGCCAAATACATCATCTGCAATGCCGATGAGGGCGACCCCGGAATCTACATGAACCGCAATGAGATTGAGGGCGATCCTCACGCTCTGTTGGAGGGCATGATCATC
>JAJZNH010000831.1 GCA_021811745.1 Acidobacteriota bacterium | reverse complement strand
TCGGCCCCGGCTGCGAGCCGGCATAGCTGTAGACGAAGGCCTGCGGAAGCAGACGCAGGATCTTCAGAGCGCGCCCGGAATCCGCCTCCTCAGCCTGTTTGCGGTGTTCCTGTCGCGAGGGGTCGCGCAGCAGGCCATCAAGCCGCGCCTGCTCTTTTTGTTCCGCAGCCGGGCTCAATGGCTCGTCATTGATTGCAACAAGACGAGCAACGGCGCCGTTCCGGGTCTCATAAATCTCCTTTGTCGAGGTTAGCCGCGGGCTGGCCTTGCGTAACTGGTACCGCATCGGGTGATCGGTGTCCTGCGCCGCGTGCAGTTCGTTGGCGAGCGCCTGCGCGACGAACGCCTGAGCATGACCCGGCGAGTCCATGTTGGCCGCGCCGGCGGGCAGGCTCAGCGAAATGATGGCCCAGGGAAGCAGGCAGAACCGCAGAAAATTCGCGCGCACAACCATTAGTTTAATGGCCATCGCCCACCTGCTGAATCCGCTTCCACCTCATGCAGATTAGACGCCCGGGCCTATGTCACAGCGCGGCGATTGATGCAATGTGGCCGGGTTGCGTATAGTTCGGGCAGGGCGTTGCTTGGCCCACGAAAGGGAAACGAGATTATGGCAGTGGAAAATACTCCCGCGCGCATTGGCAAGAGCGTCGTCATCTGCGGCGAAGTAAAGGGCGGTGAAGACCTGATTGTGGACGGTCGTGTCGAAGGGACCGTCAATCTTTCTGAAAACCGCCTGACAATCGGGCCTAACGCGAATGTCCTGGCGGATGTTGCCGCGAAGGACGTTCTGATCCTGGGGCATCTTCAGGGAAATGTGGTGGCAACTGGCCGTGTTGAACTGCGCGCCGGATGCAGCGTCGAAGGCGATATTCGCGCCCTTCGACTTGCCGTCGAGGATAACGCCGTCTTCCGCGGCAAGGTGGATTTGACGCAGAATGCCGCCAAAGGGCAGGAGGCCCCCAAGAATTCAGCCGCGCAATTCGGCGCTGTGTCCCTTTAGGCGGGATGCTTCGCTCCACGGTTATCTCTTTGATTGCTGAAGGATTTCAGGCTCATGAGCCACTGGTTCCATAAGAAGCAGGAGAAGGATGCTGCCTCTTCTGATCGAGGCCTCAGGGGGCCCAGAGTGCCTCGCCACTCCGGCGGATGGTCGGTGGTGCGCAAGCGCCTCCAGGCCGAGCCGGGCCTGCGTCTGATCGACGCCGGCAGCACTTCGCCCACCAACATCAACTACCTGACCGAGCTTGGTCATAGTGTCTTCCTCATCGATCTTGTCCACGACGCATGCGCGGGGAACTGGCTAAAGGGTACAGATCCAGAAGGCAATCCGATTTGGGATGTAGAGGGCTTTCTGGAGCACTCTCTCAGCTTCTCCGGGCGCACCTTCGATGTAGTGCTCCTGTGGACGACTCTGGACTATCTGCCTGAAGCCTTCGTGGAACCGGTCGTCGCGCGCCTCTATGAAGCGATGAATCCCGGCGGCCAGGTTCTGGCCTTTTTCCACACCCGCACCAAGGGCGAAGAAACGGCTCATTGCCGCTTCCACGTGACGTCGGGCGACGACGTGGAGATGCAGATGGCCCAGCCGTTTCCCATCCAGCGCGCCTTTACCAACCGCAGCATCGAGCGCCTCTTCACCGGCTGGTCAGGCCACCGGCAATTTCTGGCGAAAGACAGCCTCTCAGAGGTCATCATGACGCGTTAATTCCCGGAGAACGGCAGCCAGGGCTGAACTTCAACCCGCGCGGCGTTATCACTGGGAGTATCGGCTGCGGAAGGCGGGTCTGAATACCGGTGGCCTAGTTTGTATTCCCGGCAGACAGACTCGACCAGAACGGCAATGCGCTTGCGGTACTCCGCCGAGACAAACGCGCTTGCTGTATAGCGCCGCTTGTAGGCCGCAAGCTGGCTGGGAAAATGACCGCGCACAAAATCCAGAAACGTAGGCAATGAGCACGACTTCAGGAACAGAGCTCCCGCGGCGAAGAAGCAGGCGTCCGCGGCCGCTGCGGCTCGGGCTACCGCACTGATGGAGGTGCGCGAGTCGGATATCCCTGGCATCAGCGGCGAGCACAGCACGCCGGCACGCAGTCCCGCGGCGCGCAGCTCAGCCAGCGTGCGCATTCGGAGGTCGGGCCGGGGAGCGCGCGGCTCAAGAATGCGCGCCAGCTTCGTATCCATCGTGGTCACGGTGATGTGAACGGTCAACTGGTGGTTCCGAGCAACCTCTTTGAGTAGTTCCAGGTCACGGGTAACCAGTGTAGATTTGGTCACGATTCCAAGACGGAAGCCGCTGGTGCGGGCAAAGACCTCCAGCAACGAACGCGTGATGCGCTGCTTACGTTCCAACGGCTGGTAGGGATCTGTGGCAGTGCCCAGCGCGATCTCTGTCCCCGGCTTGAGCCGCGCCAACTCCTGCGCAAGCAGCCAGGCGGCATTGGTCTTGAAGTAGATCCTCCGCTCGAAGTCCTCCGGCGCGCGCAGTTCCAGAAACTCGTGCGTGTAGCGCGCGTAGCAATAACGGCAGCCAAACTCGCAGCCGCGATAAGGGTTGATGGCGTGCGTAAAGGGCAGCCCACGGTTTGAGGTTGTCCTGCAAAGGATGGAGCGGGAAGCCAGCGGGCGATATTCGCTCAGGAAGCCCGTGGAGTCGAGCGGCGCCTCGGCGGCAGTGCGGGCCAGCCCGGCAAGAGGTTTCGTTTCAAAGATGGGGAAGAGTGAGGCAGTATTCGCCATATATTCGCCTTTCAGAAAGGCTATACTTGCGCAGTGCAGGCGTCAAGCGGTACTTCTCAAAAAGCAACGGCTGGCAGTTGACAGCGGAAAGCCGATCTCCGAGGAGGGTTCATGGTTTCATCGAAGGGAACACGCATCACCTGGCTGGGCCACGCAACGGTACTCATCCAGACAGCCGCGGGAACAAACATCCTGATTGATCCATTTATCGCGCAGAATCCAAAGTATCCGAAGGACTTTGCACTTCCGTCGACAATTCATTACGTGCTTTTGACGCATGGCCATGGGGACCACATCTCCGACGCTGCGCCGATCGCCACCCGGCATAGCGCGACGGTTGTGGCCATTTATGAGCTGGCCGCCTATGTTGGCAGCAAAGGCGCAGCCAACACGATTGGCATGAACCTGGGAGGCACCGTGCAGTTGAACGAGGTGGCGGCCACCATGGTTGAAGCCAAGCATTCGGCCGGAGCGCAGGACGAGCACGGGACGCACTACGTCGGCATAGCCACAGGGTTCGTACTGACCATCCCGGGAGCGCCGGTGCTCTACCATGCCGGAGACACCGCTGTCTTTGGCGATATGAAGCTGATTGGCGAACTCTATCAGCCCGAGGTTGCCATGCTGCCCATCGGGGGACATTTCACCATGGGTCCAAAGGAAGCCGCGCTGGCGGTCAAGCTGCTGCAGCCCAAGGTCGTGCTTCCCATTCACTGCGGGACATTTCCGATGCTGACGGGCACGCCTGAAGCGTTGGCGTCGCAGGTGGGCGCCGATGTTCAGGTGGTGCGCTGGAGCCCCGGGGAAGAGTACGTAGCCTGACGCAATTCGCGAAAGAGTCATCGCAGGGCGCGACGGGCATGCCTGCGTCAGGCGTGCGCGACGCGCCGCTGCTGATGCTTCAGTTGGAATCCGTCATCAGTGCGGAGGCTCTGGCGGTCGCGGCGTCTGCTCGCTGGCGGGAGGCGCTGAGGCAATACCTGGGCCTTCGCGCCCTCCCAGGCGCAGCGTAGTGGGAGCTTCGGCTGCGCGATAGTTGCGCAGATCGCGCAGGATCTCCGCCTTTTCGCGGGCGTACTGGCCGGCCAGCCGTGTCAGC